>JAYVBB010000775.1:0-3596 GCA_043750715.1 Pseudomonadota bacterium
GTTTTCGTATCGTGTTTCGTACTAGGGCACGCATACCAGGCACTATAGATGCCGTTTTGGAAACCGGTGAGACCATCCCATTGGCGATCCTCAGATCACCATCTGGAGCCGCGCCCTTGTGGGCGGCTCCAGACGGCGATCTTCGGGATCAGGCAGCGATCTTGTATTGAAGAAGCGTGACGCGTGGCAGCGGAGGTCGGCCGGCAAGTCACTAACCAACGCTGCGCGTTGGCATGCGAGGTTGCGAGCGGCCGGGCGGGCTCCTTCTTCGAAGAAGGGAGCGGGCAACGACCCTTTGGGGGCCCTTCTTCGAAGAAGGGAGTTGGGGAAGTCGCGCAGAGGCCCCTTCCTTAAGGAAGGGGAATCTGGGAGGTCGCTCATGTGCCCTTCGTTAACGAAGGGCCGCCCGAAACCTCCTCCAGAGGCGCCTTCGTTAACGAAGAGGGTTGTCTGGAAATCAACGTTCACCGTGAACGTTGTGATTTGGGACAAGCGTACTTGTCCCGCTAAGTCATTGTTCCAGCGTTGAGACTTTTGGAATTCCCAGACTTGTCCCAGTAACTCGCCGATTCCACAGCACCGATTGGCACGCCGGGACAGAAGCAACCTCGCATGCCGACGCGCAGCGTTGGCTAGTGACTTGCTGTCCCGCCTCCGTCGCTGCGCACGACCCGCCCCCAATACAGAATATTTGCTCGAATGATCGAGATCGCCGTCTGGAGCCGCCCGCGATAGCGCGGCTCCGGATGGCGGTCGAGATCGCCGGTGGTGAGCCCCCGCCGGAGGCCCTTACAAAACAAAAGCTCCGGAGAGATCTCCGGGGCTTCGTTTTAGGCTAAGCAACCTGCAAGGCGAGCTTACTCGCTCTTGAGGTTCTCTTTGTCGACGCCTTCCATTTTGATGTCGCCGACCTTTTTGGCCTTCTCGTTGGCCTTCTTGGCTTTGGCTTGGGTTTCGGTCTTCGCCGCGGTGTATTCGGTCTCGTCACCCGCGATGGCCGAAGAAACGTACGCAATCTTGCTCTGGATCGTTTTGCCGAAGGCGGTCATCAGACCGATCGAACCGATCGCGACCAGCGTCAGCATGATCAGGTATTCGGCGGTGTTTTGACCACGTTTGCTCTTGAGTTGGACCGGGGCTTTCATCGATGTCTCCTGTCGTTTGTGGACTTGCCAGAGTCATTCGCGACTCTGGATGGGTTATAAGGGGTTTCTCACTTCGTCGCTTGACCGGGCTTGCGAAAAACAGCGGCGAATCAGTACGTTCCTAGCAATTTGAGAACATTCGCGAGGACGGACGGTTCGGCGGCGCGGGCTTTCCACGCGGGCCAGAAGAACTGCATCCGGCGCTTGTTGGCACGGAGGTTGGCATCGGTGTGCTCGCCGCTGGTCTGGAAGGAGGCCGCGTCGGGGTCGCCGTCGCCCGGCTCGTACTCGGCCTTCGCCTGGCCGATCGACCACTGAACGCGCGACCAGATGCCGTTGAGAGAGCCTTTGCCCTGACCGCCGTTGGCGCCGACGGCGCGGCCGACGCCGCCCGAGGAGAGGTCGCGGTCCTCGGGCTCGGCCGAGTTGCTCGCCGTGCCGAAATCGAGGCCATCGAGCATCAAGCTGCAGTACTGATGCCCATTCACTTCGACCTTCCAGGCCGCCGGACAAGCGGTCGCCTGGACACCTTGGTTGTTGCGCGTGGGCATTTCACCAAACAGGTAGAGCGGGTTCCCAACGGCAGCAGCGAATTGCAGCGAGTCCTCATACGACTTCAGATTGCTGCCTTGGACATCGGCGAAGATGAATCCGATCTCGTTGCCGATCTTCTCGTCGTTGCCGAAATGCTCGAACTGCTCGCCGAAGTTGCCAGACTGAGTGAGGCCGCAGTCTTGGAATTGAGGGAAGAGCGAGCCGGGCTGACTGGCGCTTTTCAGCTTCTTGATCTTGGCGCAGCGGCTCTCCGCCTCTTCACGCCGGTATCTCTCGAGCTCGCTGAAATCGTCGCCACAGCTGAGCCCGCCGGTGTAGCTGCGCACCTCGTCCTCCATCTTCTTCGACGTATCCGCGACCTGCTCGCCGACCGTGCTGTTCACGCCCTGGAGCAACCCTTCGATGGTCTGCACGACGTCGATCGCTCCGCCGACTGCGGCACCGGCTCCGAGGCTTTTGACGACCCCACCGAGCCAGAACGACGAGAGGTTGCGGTCGGCCAGGCCCTGGGAGGCTTGAATCGACTGGCACATGGTCATTTTGGGAGAGGACAGCGCGAGGTTGTTGAACTTCATGTTGTAGAACTGGACGGCGCTCGAGGCGCTTCCGGCCGTGCTGGCTTGAAACATCAGGCCGACGGCGCCGGGCTTGTTGAGACGCAGCTGCTCGACTCCCTTTACCAGGCCGCCCTTCAGCCAGTGCGTGGCAAGCGTCCGGTTGATGGTCGTCAAACCCGCGGCGTTTTTGATGAATCGTCCGGCGAGGGCTTTGGTCTTGTCGAAGCCCTTGCCGTAGTCCGACTCGTCCGCGGTCGTGTCCCCCGCCATGAGATCTTTGTATTCCGACCAGTCGTCGGACGTCTCGGAGTCGAAATCCATGGCCTTGATCACCGCGTAGTAGCGGCCGAGAAACGGCACCGCGGCGCCGATGTGCAGGTTGCCGCCGATCGCCAGGTTGTTGGTCGCCAGCATGTTCAAACCCATTGCCGCGTGCTGCGCCATCGCCAGCGACGAGAGGTCCGCCGCGATGTCGGTCCGCATCTTCTCTTCCGTCGTCCGGCCGACGTAAACGGCATAAGAAATGGCCGCGGACGCGACCAGGACGAACAGGACGAAGAACACCGTGATCGAGCCGGTTTGGCGGTCGTCGTGGAAGGGGTGGAGGAACATGGCCTTCATTCTCCAATCTTCTTCTGCACGGAAGCAGGATCGAGGTTGCCCGAGAAGTCGGTGCCGATCTTCGTCGTCGAGATCTTCGTCACCAGGGAAGCGGCCCCCGACGTCCCGGCGTCAAAGGCTTGAGTAGCTGTACCGACGGCGCCGACGCCCGTGACGGCGGCGTCTGCCGCGGCGAGAGCGGCGCCGGTCACGCCCTGGATGATCTTGATGGCACCGGAAGCGAAAGCCGCCGTCCACGGAATCTTCTCCAGCACGTGGAGAATGGTCGAGATCGTCATTTTCGCCGTGGCGACCGTCTTCACGTGGTCGTGGAAGTCGTGGTCCCCACCGTTGCCGCACTTGTCGGAGCCGTAGAGTCTGGTCATGCAACGGGCGCCGACGCGGGACGCCTGGTCCCCGAAGCTGTCGTCACCGCCCCAGCTCTTTCTCGCCGAACCCATGAAAATCCCGGCGTAGTCGAAGCGCTCGTGGTCGTTCGGGTGATATCCGCTCGCTTCGCGAAGGTAGAATCTCTGCCCGAACCGACGCCGGACCGCGAGGGCCTCGGTCTTCGAATCCGAGCGGTTCGTCGTTGCGTCGGCGAGAATGCCCAGCGCACCCTGAATGGCGTTGGACATGCCCGCGGCGTCGGTTTCGACGCCGGCCGTCCGAATGCCGTCGGCGATCAAGACGTCACCTTTCTCGCCCCAATCCTGAACGTCCTGGAGCCACTCGGCAA
>JAYVBB010000776.1:0-3145 GCA_043750715.1 Pseudomonadota bacterium
CGCTGCTGATTCAGAAGCTGACTCCGAAGGACACTTGGGCTCGGGCGGTGGCGCCAGCGAGGAACGAAACGGTCAGACCAGCCGCTGACATAGTTGCGCCGAAGTCTACGTCCGCCGCACATCGGCCGCCCACGAATGGAGTTTTTCCGAGTCGTCCAGCAAAGCCTGCCTCCGGCATTCGTAACCCCCGGGGGTCGGAGTCCCCTGGGGCAGGCCCGTCCGCCATGCCAACCGTTCCCAAATTGCTCAGCCAGGGCGGCGCATTGGCTAATACAGCGCAGCCGATCCCGTTCGACCAATATCCGAGGCAAACTGCGCCGGCGGAGCAAACCGGTCCCCTGACGGCACACTTGCGACCGATGCCCAAGGCTCCAGGTACCACCGCCGAGAAAAAGCCGGCGCCGGTCTCCGAGTTTCCGAAACCCGATCCGAACTTTTGGAAGAAGGCGCCGCCGCGCTAGCGAAAGTCCGCTTGCACTTCCATTCCATAGCACTGGACGCGTCTTCTCGGAGGCGGGAACCGTGCCGGTATTCCACCAGCTGCGTGGGCCGACCGACGAGGAGGTGCGAAGCACTGGTCCAACCATGTCGGGGCGTCGGTCTCCTCGCAGTCCGCCGAAAGGTCGCGGTACGCCGCCGCCTGTTTCCATTCTCCGGGTTCTCGTCGTGCTCGGCGGCACGTCGCTCGGCCTCGTTGCGGCATTCGGGCGTTAGCGTGTGTCGGAAATCTGGCCGCGACTAGGGCATCGGCTCGGCACCGGCGAAGTCGGACGCCGGACGGCTCGGCAAAGGCGTCCACGTGACGTCTTGCAACGCGGAGAAGTCGATGAAACTCAGCATCCCGAGCTCTGCTGCCAGAGCCGTGTGCTCGGCCCGCGGCATTTCCGGAGGCTCGACGAGAATCCGGCTGCCTTGGTCCGTATAGAAGAATTGAGGGTTCGCCAGGAGCAAAGTTTCGTGGTGGCGCTCGCACAGACTGTAGTCAGCTAGTGTCGTCGCTTGTTCCGACTCTTTGATTTTCAAGACGATGTCGACGCCTGCCCGGCAGACCGCGTCGACAATCGCCTCGACCGCCGCGTCGGTCAGCGCCGCATTCGTCTGACAGAGGTCCGTCGGTGCCGCGGCGACGGCTGGCGGCGCCGTCCCCTCGGTGAACGCCGACTTAAAAACTGCGCCTGCCTGGGCGCAATCCGGATTGATCTGCGGATGGCGCACCAGTTGACGGAGGAAATCGAGCATCAGAGTAGGGTAGCCGAACCGATCGAAGGCGCCGACTCCCGTGGAAACGACGGGATCAACCAAGGCCTCGACCGGCACGAACGCCAACTTTTGTGCCGCCTCGGCAGACGCCGAAGTCCGAGAACGCGACATGAAGAGCTCGACGTCGCCGCTCTGCGGATCGTAGTAGCGAGGGATCAGTCCGGTCGTGACCGTCGTCGGTCGACGCCACACATAGGCTCCAAAGAGATCAGCGGAGCCGGCGGCGTCGCTCACGAAGCGCACCAGAGTCTTGGCCGGCATGGTCGTCGGCGCCGTTTCATAGCCGAACGCGGTGTCGATGGCCTGCTCCCGCGTGTTGTAGGTCGCCACGATGCGCTGGATGGTTCCCGTCGCCGGGTCCGTTTGTGCATGCTCGAAGCGGACTTTGGCGCCGCCAGCCTCCGCCAGCCGGTCGAACTCAAGGCGCGTGCTGCGCTCGAGGCGGCCGTCCGGCGTCGCGTCATACAGGTCGACTCCGTAACGGTACCCGGTCTGGTCGTTCAAGAAGACGACCGCGTAGCGAGAGCTCCCAGCGGTCGGCGGCAGCGCGAACATTCGCTGCGTCGTGCCGCGCGGCATCTGTACGTCCTCGCCGCGGAAGAACCCGGCTGGTCCGAAGGTGTCTTTCAGTAGGCCCTGGACGGTGGCCAGGAGGCGACGCATCTCGCCGGCAGTGCGGCCGCTGGCGGCGAGCACGCCCTGGGCGACTGCGTAGCGGTTGGCGCGCGGATTTGGCTCGATGCTGCCTCGCGGTTCGGCTGCCAAGTCGGCATAGGACCCGGCGGCAATGGAGGGAGTCAACTTGGTGTCGATACTGGCCAGGAACTCTGGACCGATGAGCGACATCGGCACGCCCTCGGCGATGACCGTGTCGTCGTCTTCCTCGTCGGAAGGGGTCGAGGTGTCGCTTTCTTTGGCGGTCTCGCCTTGACTGCTTTTACAAGCCAAGGCGGCCAGGCATAGAAGCGAGGCTAGGTTGATGGTTACGCTACGAAGGATCAAGGGTGCCTCGGCAAATCGCGTGGGACGTCGGGATTTAATCCAGGACGAGCCGGGCGACGCGGCTATTGCCGGCATCGCCGATGAAGAGCGACCCGTCCGCCGCCGGCAAGGCGTCGAAGGGTGAGAACAAGCCGCCTGGACCGAAGCCGACCTGCGAGCTGCCACCTGTGCACCACCCGGGCGTCACGGAGTTCGCCGGTGCTGCGCCGCAACCAGGCGCGCCGCCGGTCGGCGCGGTCTTGATCTTCCCGTACCAGCCGACGAAAGCGCCGCTCGCCGCGTCGAATTTCTCGACGTGGTGATTGCCCGCGTCAGTTACGTAAACGTGGCCGTCGCCGTAGGTGACGCGTCGAGGTTGGTACATGAACAGCGTCGTGCCGCCGGTGCGACCGCCATAGCACCAGCCGGGAGTCAGCCCGCCGACGACGGCCGACGTGCAGCCATCGGCGCCACTGGTCGGGACGTTGTAGACGGAGCCGATCCAACCTTGAAACACGCCTGTCGCCGCGTCGAAGCGGTTGATGCGGCCGAGGGCGTCCAGGACGTAGAGCTTACCTGCCGGGTCGGTATCCAGGTCCATCATCACAGCGCTTGCGATCATGCCGTCGTTGTACCCTTGCGCGGTCGTGCCCCCATAACACCAGCCGGGCGTCGCCGTGCCGTTCGCTGCGGCAGTGCAGCCGGTCGCTCCACCGGTCGGGGGCGTCGCGCCGACACCACCTATCCAACCACGGAATGCCCCGGTCGCGCGCTCGAAGCGCATGACGCGGTACTGCAGGTCACTCGTGACGTATAGATTACCGTCATCAGTGAGTCCGATGCCGCCTGGGTTTTTGAAGATACCGTCCCCGCTCGTCCCGGATCCGGACGTGCCGCCCGTGCA
>JAYVBB010000777.1:0-4482 GCA_043750715.1 Pseudomonadota bacterium
CACATGTACATCAAGTCTTACGCGCGGATCACGTTCCCGGCGCCAAAGACCTAGTTCGCCAGCGTCCCGTCGGCGATCAATCAGGCCGGGTTGCGAGCCAGGTCATGCCGCCTCCTTTTTGACCGCAATTTCGGCTATCATTGCGACTGGTCCTTCAACCTCATCGGCAACGTTGCGCCGGATTGACCGCGCTCTGCAGAAGGAGTCGCGCCTTTGCCTTGTAGATGTCCTTTTTTAATCGACGTCCAGCCGCTTTCGCGGCTGCTCCCCCGACTCGCCCTCTGCACAGTCCTCCTCCTTGTGGGCTGTAAGCCTCGAAACACCACTTCCGAGGTCAAAGACGCGGACAAACCCGTCCCACCGAGTCCAGACCTCGTCCCGAACGACCTGGACGACTTGCCGGCAGTCGGGCGCTCGCTTTTCGACCAGATCTATCACGGCGAGCGGACCTTCCCTCGCAAGCTCGAAGACGTCATCACGCTCCTCGAAATGCGCTACGGCGCCGAGGTCGAAGGACTCCTGATTCCGCATGGACGGTCGCTGCAAAGGCACGCGACCGATGCCAAAGCTCCTCGCGCGGTGTTGCTCGTCACCAAATTGAAGCTCGCGGGCGACTGCGTTTCGACGCACGACGACCGGCTTTACATCGGCTTTGCCGAGCGGCCCGACTCGCTCGAGATCATCAGCTTCAACGATCGGGCGGGTCGGTTCGAGTTTCAGCTAGTCAAAGACTTCTCCAAGCCGTCCGCAAAGCTTCTGTATGCGCCTCGAGCGCTGTGTACGAGTTGCCATCAAGGCGGCACGCCGATTTTCTCGTTTCCCCCTTGGCAAGAGACGAACGGGCCGTCCGAGCAAGGGGACGTCGTTCCCGAGTTCGTCACGGAAGAGATCCAAAAATTTCATCCCGGAGCGCAGACGCTCTATGGCGTGCCGGTCTCGAACGAGAAGGCCTCGGCGGGGAGCTTCGACCGGCACGTGCAGAGTTCGAGCGAGCTCGTGGGGCTGGAGAATCTTTGGACGAAGGGCTGCGGCGGGGGAGAAGGCGGCTACGAGTGCCGCCGCGCGCTGGTCGGCCTGGCGCTGGCCGCGAGCGTCGGCGGGGGTTGTAAGCTCAGCTCCCTGAAGACGGACGCCGCGGTCGCCGTAAGGGCCCACGCTGCGACGCAAAATGTCTGGCCAGCCGGCGGCGTCGCGCTTCCCAACCGCAATCTCGAAGACCGCAAGCCGGAGCCGGTGACAAAGTTTATGCGTGCGGAAGAGGATCCCCTGACTCGCCGTGCTCCCTTCGTCGTGGTCAAGGCGTCGGTCGAGCCGAAAGGCGAGTTCGACTCGTCGACCTTCTGCATTCTCGTCTCCAAATTCGCCGGAGGCACTTCGCCGCTGCTGTTGGCGAGCTTCCTCAAAGGAGACGGTGGTCATTTTCTCGGGAAGGACGAAGTTGCCGCCGTCAAGGCAGCTCTCGCCGGAGCGGGGCCCGATTGGGAAAAACGGCTCGATGATCCAGCGGCTGCTCCGCTGTTCGACGCGGCACCATTGTCGCGGGAACGTTATCTCGCGACGATCTTGCGAGCCTTCGGGAAAACCGCCGAAGCGGACAAGGCGCAAGCCTGCATCCGAGGAAGCGGGACTTTACCCGCACCAGAGCTGGCCCGCTCCAAAGCGGCGAAGGCCGGCGGCACGGTCGTCGGGCTCTTCCGGAGCTACTGCGAAGGCTGCCACACGGGTCATGGCGAATCCCGCCTCGATTTCATGGAGCCGGACGACGACGAGGCTGTCTGGAAGGCGCTCCGCGCCAACCCGAACGTGCTGGCGCGCTTGGAGGCGCGGACCATGCCTCCGCCGCCGCAAATGCGGTCGGTGGAGGAAGAGCTAGACCGCGAGCTGATGATCATGAAGTTGAAGTCGGGCGAACTGCGCTAGACGACGCAATCGAGGCTTGTCGGCGCGCTTAGACTTCGTAAGCCGCCGGGTCGCGCCAGGCGGCGCCGGTGCCGTAGCGTTCGGCCAGCGCGGTCGCGAAGCGTTCCGCCCTGGCCGGGAGGCGTTCGAGATACGTTCTGGCTTGCGCCGCGACGTTTTCCTGAAAGCGTCGCCACGCGGCGCCGTCCGCCGTCGCATCGGCGTTCAAGTTGTCGGCCGAGAAGTGGAAGGGGAGGCCGGCGGCGCGGGAAAAAATCCATTCGAGCGCCTGGGGCTTCACTTCGACCTGCTCGAAGACGCGTTGCTCGCCCTCCGTGCGGCCGTCGGGCTTGTACCAGTAGCCGAAGTCGGGAAGGGTCCGCCGCTCGCGGCCGGCGACGCACCAATGGGCGACCTCGTGGAGCGCGCTCGAGAAGAAGCCGTGCGCGAAGACGACCTCGGCGGCTGCCCGGGTGCCGCCGGCCGGCGCATAGAACGGCTCCTTGCCTCCGCGCACGAGCAGGGTGTTCTCGGTCCCGGCAAAGAGTCCGTCGAAGATCTCGATCACGTGGCTCGCGTCATGCGCCAAGGTGATTCCAATCCATCGCCTTCAGAGCTGCGAAGAAGCGGTCTAGCTCGTCGTCGGTGGTGAACCAGGCGCAGGAAATCCGGACCAGCGGCCGGCCGTCGTTCAGCCAGGGTACCGCGACCTCGAAGCCGTGCTCATGCCGCCAGCGGTAGGACGCCATCGCAAGGTTCGGCGGCTTTTTCGTCTTCGGCCAGTGCCAGGCCACCATCGAGGTCGCGATCTCGGGATGCGCCGGCGAGGCGGGCTCCAGACCGAGGCGCGCGACCTCGTCGCGGGCGCGTTTCGTCAACGCATTCGTACGGGATTTGATCGCGGCAAAGCCGAGGCTCTGATGATGAGCGATCGCCTTCGACATCACGAGATGAGGAATGAGATTGCGCGTCCCCTGATACTCATGGCTCCAGGCCCAGTGCGACGGCGCACCCGGCCAAACCGGCTCGTCGGCCTTGGCGGCCGGAAAAACGCTCGTCGCGGTGGTGACGAGCGGCTTCAGATGAGCGCGAGCCTTCGGGGCGACGTACAGAAACGCGGAGCCGGCGGCGCCCATCAGCCATTTGTGAACGTTGGAGGTATAGAAATCCGGCGCCATGGCCTTCAAATCGAGCGGCAGGAGCCCGACGGCGTGCGCCCCGTCGATGATGCTCAGCGCCCCTTTCTCGCGCGCCAGGGAGCAAAGCTCGCGCACGGGGAGGGCCATGCCGCAAGGACTCGTCACGTGACTGACGTAGAGCACGCGCGTCTGGGGCGTCCAGGCGGCCGCGAAGGCGGAGAAGATCTTGGCCGGCGTCGCTTCGTCCGAGGCGAGCGGCAGCGTCACGGTCTTGACGCGGCAGCCGGTGTCTTTCGCCACCTGGTCCCAGAGAGGGAGGTAGTGAGTGTACTCCTGATCCGACATCAGCACGTCGTCACCCGCCGTCAGACCGAGCGATTTGGCGACGGCGTTGACCGCGAACGTCGTGTTGTTGACGAGCAGGAGGTCCTGCGCGTCGGCTCCGACGAACGCCGCGAGCGCCCGCCGCTCCGCTTCGAGGCGGGTGGGAGCCCAGCGGAAGATGAATTCGACGGGGTCCTCGGCCTGCTCCGTCGTCATCCGGAGCACTTCCTCGAGAACGGGTCTCAGCGTCGGCGAGCACGTGCCGGCATTCAAATTGATGACGCCAGCCTTCAACGCGACGTCCGCCCGGCGCTCGGGCCATGCGATTTCTCTCTTCATTCCGAAGACTTAAGCAAAAAAGGGGTGTCTTGTCGCTAGTTTTTCGCTAGAACTTTCCGCGCCACACGAGGAAGGAATCCGATGAACGCCCGCTCCGTCGCCTATTTTTCCATGGAAATCGCTCTCGATGCCGCGCTGCCGACTTACAGCGGAGGTTTGGGCGTGCTAGCCGGCGACACTCTGCGCTCGGCGGCCGACGTCGGCCTACCCGTCGTCGCCGTGTCGCTCCTCTACCGCCAGGGCTATTTCCGCCAGCAGCTCGACGCCGACGGACGCCAGACCGAGTCGCCGATCAAATGGAACCCGGAGGACCTGCTGACGCCGCTCTCCGAGACCGTCTCCGTCGAGGTCGAAGGCCGGCAAGTCAAAGCCCGCGCCTGGCGTTACCTGATCAGGGGCGTCAAGGGTCACACCGTCCCGGTGTATTTCCTCGACACGGCGCTTGCCGAAAATTCCGCCGAAGACCAGACCATCACCGACCATCTTTACGGCGGCGACGAACGCTACCGTCTGCGTCAGGAAACGGTCCTCGGCATGGGCGGCGTGCTGCTGCTCAAAGCCCTCGGAGTGAAACCCGACGTCTACCACATGAATGAAGGCCACGCGGCGCTCCTGACGCTCGCCCTGTTGGAGCACGAACCTGCCGCGGCCGTGAAGGAGCGCTGCGTCTTCACGACCCACACCCCGGTGCCCGCCGGTCACGACACCTTTCCGGTCGCGCTCGCCGAATCCGTGCTCGGCAAAAAACGCCTGGCGACCCTCGTGGAACTCGGCGCCTGCC
>JAYVBB010000778.1:0-3701 GCA_043750715.1 Pseudomonadota bacterium
CGCGAGCCGCGGCGGCGCGCCGCTATTCCGAGCACCCTAGCGCTCCACCAACGCCTGCGACCGGCTGCCAAAAGCTGACTGCCTCTGCCAAGCGTCCGAGCCCATCATCCGAAGCGATTGGAGGGGTCTATGAATACTTCCGTTTTCGAGTTTCGGCCGGCCGAAGGGTCGCCCCCGGGGGGCAGCGTCCAGTTTCTGGACGCGTTGGGGGGCGCCGCCCCCTTGCATCGAACCCAGCCTCCCAGTTACGCTGCTACCTGCTTTTACCCATATCGGAGACCCCTATGATTTCCATTCGCTCTTTCGTCGCCGTAGCCGCTGCGGCGGTGTCCTTCTCCACCGTCTCTTTCGCCGATGTGTGGAACATCGACGCTGCCCACAGCGCCACGTCCTTCAAGATTCGCCATCTCATGGTGACGAACGTCAACGGCACCTTTGGCGCCCCCACTGGCACCGTCAATATCGACGACAAAGACGTCACCAAGTCGACCATCGTCGCCGAAGTCGCGACGAAAAATGTCGACACAGGCATCACCAAGCGGGATGAGCATCTGAAAAGCGCCGACTTCTTCGACGAAAAGAAGTTCCCGAAGCTGACCTTCAAGTCCAAGTCCGTCGCCAAAGCCGGTGATAATCTCAAGGTCACGGGTGACCTCACGATTCACGGCGTCACCAAAGAAGCCACCTTCGACGTCGAAGGCCCGACTGCGGCCATCAAAGGCATGCAAGGCGACTATGTTCGTGGACTCTCTGCTACAACGAAGATCAACCGCAAGGATTTCGGCCTGACCTGGAACAAAGCCATCGAGGGCGGTGGTGTGGTCGTCGGGGAAGATGTCTCGATCACCATCGATCTCGAGCTGCACTCCGACAAGAAACCGGCGCACTGACGCCGACGCTGATCATCCCTCAGGGGCGGTCGCAAAAAACGGGGGCCCTTGGGCCCCTTTTCCTTTGTTCTTTCGGCGCCCTATTATCATTTCGAGAGCAATTGAAGTTCCCGGGTCGGGATGATAACGTTTGGCGTTCGGTCCCGTTCTCATGTCATGGATCCCTTGTGCCCCAAGCTCCGAAAGCCGCGAAGAAAAAAGAAAAAGCCGCGAAACCCGCGGTGAAACCGGTCGAACCCGCGCCCGCCCCCGCTCCGGAAAAGGACGAGGCCAACGAGGCCGACGCAGGCCAGAACGGCGAGCCCGCGGAAAAACGGGCCCCGAAGCGCCTGCCGCAGAACAGCCTCAAGCTCCAGTTCGCCGGCGAGCTCGTGCTCGTCCGCAACCCCCAGCGGGATCTCTCGGGACTTTTCCGCCGCTACGAAGCGCTCTTCGAAGCGTTCGCCAACATGGAACGGCCCGAGCGGCTGATCAACTACAAGTTCATCAACGCGTTGATGCTCACCAGCCACGCGAAAAAGAGCACCACGGTCGAAGAGAAAAAACGCCTCTTCGACATGAAGAACAAGATCTACGTGAACCTGGCCAACGACCGGGAAGTGCGCCGCAAACTTGCGTTCCGCTACCTCGTATCGAAGAACTTCCGGGTGACGGAATTCTGCGTCGAATGCGTGAAGCGCAACACCGAAGCCGACATCAAGCGCCACAACTGGAAGTTCTGCAAAAACTGCAAGATCGACCGCAACTTCTACAACGTCCTGTCGATGCACCATAAGTTCAACGACGGGTCGGCGACGCTGTTCCTGAGCAACGACCTTATTCCCGAGGTCAAAGGCCTCCAGATCAAGAAGAAGGGCAAGCTCGAGGAAGTGAAGGAAGAGGCCCTCTTCCAGCGCTATCACTACAACGTGCGGAACCTCGATGCCTTCGACCTGAAGTCGGTGCTCGACTGGCACACGAAGCTCGTCGCGCTGAAGCCCTGAGTCAGCGGAACGTCAGCTCGGCCTCGCGCTCACTGCGGCTGAATACCCACGCGTCGCCCTCGAGCTCGTAGCAGTTGCCCGTGGACTCGTACGCGACCTTTTCGGGCGATAAAAACGCCACGGTCACGTCGAGGCGGTAACGCCGGTCGTTTTGCACGTCATCATAGAATTGCGTAGTCGTGCAAGAACGCGCCGTGCCGAAGGGCTGGTCACCCGTCCGGCAAATCAGACTCAAGACGTCGGTCGAACGCTGCGCCAGAGAACCTTCCGAGTCGCCCCGGTTCAGGCAATTGGCCTTCAGCTCGGCGAACCCCGAGACGTCCAACTCTAGGCGCTCCCCGAAGTGCCACTGCCTGATCTCGATGCGCGCGGGGGACACGGGATCCGGGGAGACGAAAACGCCGCGGCGCGCGGCCGCGAACCAGGCGGAGCGGGGGCTCGTCCCGGAGGCGAGCGCGATGCGCTCGAAGACTCCGTCGAGCTCCGCGGCAAAAGGCTTCAAGGCGCTGAACGCCGCCGAAGCGCGGTCGATCTCGACGGGATAGGCGCTCTGCCCGTCGAACAGGAACGTCAAAATGCGGGCCAGGCCGACGCGCTCGTCGAGAGCGAGCTGGTACGCCCGCTGTGCCGCGTCCCATTCCGCCGTCAACGCGTCCCGCCAAACGATCAGGTCACGAAAATCCTGGTCCGTGCGGCCGTTGCCTTTGGCTGCGACCAAGCGGTCCTGTAGATCGCGCCGAGTCTTCAGATGCTTTTCGATTTCGCTGCGGGTCGCGGCAACCTGGCCTTCGAGCCGCACGAGCTGGGTCGGCAGGTCGAGGCTGGCTTCGCCGGTCGCGATGCGCGCGCGGATGCGGGTGATCTGGTCGTCCAGGCCGGCGCGCTCTTCCTCGAGCTCGACCAGACGGGCGTCTTCGGCGGCGATCAGCTGCCGGAGCCCGGGGGCTTCCGCCGGATCCGGAGTGGAGTTGAGGAGCTCCTGCAGGCGCAGCTCGACGCTGGCGTGACGCACCTGGATGTCGCGTGCCGCTGCAGCCTGGGCATCGGCGTCGAGGCGAAGCAGCTGCCAGGCTTCCACCGCGAAGGGCCCCGCCGCGACCTGGCGCGAGGTGAGCCGGCAAGTCGTCCGGGTACGCGAGCCGACGGCGGCACACTGGCCCTGCGCGACGTTTTCCCCGTCGAGCAGGTAGAGAAAGCGCAGCGGGCGCGCCCCGAGGTCGGTCGTGACGTCCGCGGAAGCATGAGACGCCCAAAGGGCCACGAACGTAGCGATCATCAGGCGCATGGTTTTAGTCCCTGAAAACTTTTTTGAAGAACCCGCCCTTGTCGGCCGTTTCTTCGCCCGCGATCTGTGCATATTTTTCGAGGAGCTCTTTCTGCTCCTTCGACAGCTTCTTCGGGACGGAAACTTCCAGCTGCACGTGGAGGTCGCCCTTGCCGACGCCTTTGAGGTGCGGGACGCCCGCGCCTGCGATGGTGAGGCGGTGGCCGTACTGGGCGCCTTGCGGCACCTCGATCGTCTTCTCTCCTTCGAGCGTCGGCACGGTCAACTTGCAGCCGAGCGCCGCTTGGGCGATGCCGATCTTGCGCGTCAGGATCAGGTCGTTGCCGTCGCGCTCGAAGTCCTTCGATTCCTTGACGTGCAGGACGACGTAAAGATCGCCGCCGGGCGCGCCGCCGCTGCCGCCCTCGCCCTCGCCTCCGACGCGGAGTCTGAGACCCGTGTCGACGCCGGCCGGGATTTTCACGGAGAGTTTTTTCCTCTCCATTTGCATGCCTTTGCCCTGGCAGGGCTTGCACGGTTTGGTGATCTGTTCGCCGAGGCCCC
>JAYVBB010000779.1:0-6439 GCA_043750715.1 Pseudomonadota bacterium
CCTCGTCTTCGAGCGGGGGCGTCGACGTCTCCGGCGCTTACGTCGGCAACGCGGTTGCTTACTCCAACGGCCAGCGCGGCCAGCAGAACTTCCGCTACGAGGGCGCCCGCGCGACGGTGATGCTGCACGTCCCGCTGCAATACGGCAAAGCCAAAGGCACCTGCGGTCCCTACGTCCAGCAGCAAGTGCTGACGAACAAGTACAAAGAAGACATGGCGAACGGCGAAAAAGGCACCGAGACCCTGACGATGACCGGCGGCGGCTTGGCCGGCGTCCTGGTTTCCGACGGCACCGGAAATCTCCAGGTGAACATGGCTCTCGGCGTCAGCCGGGTGGACATCGTCCAAACGGGCGACACGCCGAAGACGCAAGTTTACCCGTACGCCGCGGAAGCGAAGCTCGGACTCGGCGTCGGCCCGATGCTCGGCGGGAGCGGCTTCTTCTTCCGGACCGAATATCAAATGATGGCGCTCTGGAACGGCAAGACCGTCAGCGGCGGCGAGAACGCCGAGGACGAAAAACTCCGCAACGCCTGGGTCGAGGACTGGTCCCCGGTCGTCGGGTTCATGCTCGGGTTCTGAGCGCGGTTTACTTTTGTGACTGTGCTGCATCCTCCACACGTGTCCCGCCGGGTTCGCTAACCCGTCACTCATAAATCACATCTCCGCGCCTTTTCTCATCCCGACAAAATCCCCGCTCCGCCTTGTCTCACAAGCGTTTCGGACCTCCGCTGCCAGCTTGGCACAGCCGCTGCACTAAGCCCGCCGCTGTCTCATTCAGCCATTTTCCCTTGGTGGAGGAATCGTCATGTTCAACCAGATCAGAAAACACTCCCTCGCTCTTCTGTCCCCGCTCGTCCTGGTGGGCCTCACGGCCTGCTACATGGAAGTCAACGACTCCAAAGACGACGACAAGAAAGAAACGCGCATCACCCACCCCGACGGCGCCCCGTCGGGTCTCGACGCCCGAGCGGAAGCGTGCAGCGCCGCGGACAAAAAGGACGAGAGCAATCTCGACTGCTACCAGAAGGACGACTACACCTGGCGCACGAGCTGCAAGAGCAGCGGCTGCCAGGAAATCAAAGTCTTCGTTCACTACATGCTGACGGAAGACATCGGCGGCAAACGCGTCGTCCACGTCGAAGCGTTCGACAACGAGCATTTCCAGGGAGCGCCGGTTTCCACGGTCCGCATCGCCAATTTCGAGGCGAAACGCGGCGAATGGCGTGACGGACAGCTGTTCGTCGAAGCGGGCGAGTACTACGTGCGCGCCTATCTGACGACCGACGACGACAACATGACGCCGTACGTGCTGGGCAACATGCAGCTCGTCGGCCAGGAGCCCGTCGGCGTCTTCGGCGCTTCCTCGGGCGCCGAGATGATTCGCGTCGAGCCGAAATCGCAGAGCAAGAACCCCGACCCGGTGCACGTCTACCTCGACAAACTCTTCAAAAAACCCGGCTCGGAGCCGGAAACCAACGCCCACCTGCGCATCAACCTCGCGATGGCCGACGGTCAGACCGCTCCGGACGGCCGCCAGGTGAAAGTCGAGCTGCGTAAAGGCTCCGACCTCGCCGAAGCCCCGTCGCACACCTTCGAGATCGCGACCGAGCTCTTGCTCGTCCAGAGCCGCCCGGGCAAGACCGAGTTCGTCTCGCCGAGCCTGCCGGAAGGCGACTTCATCGTGTTCATCTACCTCGACGCGAACGGCAACGACCTGTTCGACACCGAAGAGAGCTCGCAAATGTACCAGCTGAACCAGCTCCCGGCCGCGCTGGCGATCCGCAAGGACCGCACCGAGACCGTCAGCATGGTGCTCAGCGCCCCCGCGGCCCAGCCGAACAACTAGATTCTGGCGCGAAACGCGCCAGAATCTATCCTGAGCGAAGCGAAGGATCTCGTGAAATCAATATGTCAGCGTCGAGATCCTTCGGCGCTGCGCGCCTCAGGATAGTTCCTGTCGCGTTTCGCGCCAGGAACTAACTAACCTACTGCTGCCGAAGGGACGACGGTCATGGAAAGTCACACGCTGCACATGATTACGATGAAAGCTCTGCTCCTGGCCGTGCTCGCCCTGACGGCGAGCGCTTGTGGAATCAAGGTGAACGACGACGGCGAGGACGAGGCAAAGGACAGCTCCGCTTCGCACGAGGACCGACACCACGACGACGATGACGACGACGATCAGAAGAACGAGGTGATCCTGATCACGGACGGATCTTACGGCGTCGAAGTCTCGTCGACCGACATCGTCTGCGAGAAGCTCGGAGGCGGCGACACCACAGCCCTCCGCTTCAAGGCTCCGGAAGGCGGGGACGACGCCGGCCTAGAGGTCCAGATGCTAGTGACCGGCGACTTCTCGGCCGGCGACGCGCTGACCCCCGACAACTCGGACGGGAACCGCTACTTCGATTTCCAGCTCACAACCCCGGCAGGCGACCACTACGCCTACTCGTCGTCTGGAAAAATGATGAGCACCCAGCCCGACTACGCGGCTCTGACCATCCTGAAGGCGACCGACTACGTGACGGCCGGCCGGCTCTGGATCGAGAACCTGGCCCTGAAGGCCGCGGCAGACGGGAGCGAGCCGGCGCGGGCCTTGAGCGTCCGCGGGTCTTTCGAGTGCGCCGACTGGGAGTGATCCCCTTGGATTGAGCCCACGGCCTCTCCCCCCGCCCGCCACCGCCCCACCGCCGCCACCACTGCCCGCTGCCTTCCTCGGCCCCTTCTTCGACCTCGGTCGAAGGAGGGGTCTCTTTATGATATCATTGCGTAAATTCCCAACAGTCACGGGCCCTACGGAGCAGCGGCGATGGTGAAGCGCGGACTCGATCAGATCACGGCTTGGATTTTGGCGGTCTTCCTGACGGGCGGCACCGGCGCCGGGATCTTCTTTCTTACGAAATGGTCGGCATCGCACCATTCCCTGGACGACGAAGAAATCGCCGATCATCCACCGGGTCACGGTGACGAGCACGGCGCAGCGGCGCACGGTGAAGAACATGGTGAAGCGGCCCCTGCAGAAGAGCATGGCGAAGCGGCGCACGGTGACGAGCACCAACCTGCTGCGGAACACGGCGACGAGCATGCCGCACCCGAGCACGCGGCTCCGGCCCACGCGCCGACCGGCCATGACTCAGAACCCGCGGAAGAACACGGCGCCGCCTGGGAATACAAAGGCAGCACCGGCCCCGAGCACTGGGGCGACCTCGCCGACGCTTACCGCCTCTGCAAAACGGGCAAGCACCAGTCGCCGGTCGACATCGACGAGCCGGTGACCAACGCCAAGCTCCTGCCGATCAAGTTCCACTACAAGGAATCCGACGTCGTCTGGAAAAACAACGGCAGGACCGTGCTGGCCGAGGTGCCGTCCGGCAACTACGTCGAAGTCGACGGCGACCGTTACGATCTGGTGCAGTTCCATTTCCACGCGCCGAGCGAGCACAAGGTCGCGAGCGCGCCTTACGACCTGGAAATGCACTTCGTCCACAAGAGCGCCGAAGGCAAATTCCTGGCACTCGGGATTTTGTTCGAGGAAGGCAAGACTAACAAAAACCTCGCGGCGCTCTGGAAAGACCTGCCGGCGGTCAACGAAACCCATCCGGAGCCGATCGCCTTCAATCCGGCCAGCGTCCTGCCGGCCAAGCGCACGTTTTATCACTATCAGGGATCACTCACCGTGCCGCCCTGCACCGAAGGCTTCAAGTGGTTCGTGCTGACGACGCCGTCCGAAGTGTCGAGCAAGCAGGTCGACGAGTTCGTGCGCGTCGTGTCCTTCAACGCCCGCCCCGTGCAGGCGCTCAACGGCCGGAAAGTCGCAAAGAGTACTCGCTGAGGACCCGCGGCCGTTGCCAAGCCAGGTGCCAGACGCGGTACATCGCCTCGAGGACGATGCCGCCCGACATCTTGGATTGCCCGGCGCGCCGTTCGACGAAGAGAATCGGCACTTCCTTCAGCTCGAAGCCCGCGAGGTGGGCCCGGTACTTGAGCTCGATCTGGAACGTGTAGCCGTCGCTCTGCACGCGCGCCGGATCGACGCGCTCGAGGACCTCCCGGCGCCAGCCGTTGAACCCCCCCGTGAGATCGCGCACGGTCATGCGTAGGATCGTCCGGGCGTACGCGCTCCCGACGCGGCTGATGAGTTTGCGGCCGACGCCCCAGTTTTCCGTCGAGCCGCCCGCGACGTAGCGGCTGCCGACGACGACGGGGGACGTCCTGATCGCCGCCACCAGCTTCGCCAGGTCGACGGAGCGGTGCGAAAGATCGGCGTCCATTTCGAAGAAGGCCTGATAGTCGCGCGCCAGGCCCCACTGCATCGCGGCCACGTAAGCCGTCCCGAGCCCGAGCTTGCCCGGCCGCTCGATGAGGTGGATCCGCCCCGGCCGCGCCGCGGCTTCCTCCCGGACCACGTCGCACGTCCCGTCCCGGCTGGCGTCGTCTATGAACAGGACGTCGACGTCCGGCGCGTCGCGGAAGATCCCCGCGAGCAGCGGGCGGACGTTGTCCGCCTCGTTCAAAGTCGGGACCATGACGAGGGTTTTCAGGGGCGTTTCCTTAAAGTTGTGTCTCAGGCGACGGCTGTTGTATGATTTTCCACATTCGCCGTAAAGAGCCGTAAAAGCATGTCACAAGATGAAGACAAGAACGAGCCGAAGGTCGTGAACCTCGCCGACGCCCGCAAGCGCCAGCGGACGGTTCGCGCCGGCGCGCAAGGCAAAGCCGGCATGAACGGCGCGGGTAAAGCCAAGGCCCCCAGCGGCAAGAAATCGATCTGGACCTACGTCCAGGTGATTCTATTTCTCGCGATCGTCGCTTACGCGATGCAGCTCTGCCGGTCCGGAGGCAGCTGATTCGGCCTGCCGCAGAGCCCACTCGACGGCGGTGAGACCGCCCTTCGCGGTGTTGCAGGCTTTGCATGCAACGACGACGTTGCCCGGCGTCGATCGGCCGCCCTGCGCGAGCGGCACGACATGGTCCATCGTCGCCGCGTCCTTGGAGGTCGCTTGGCCGCAGTAGTAGCAGGTCGCTTTCGCGATCAGGTTCTGCCACCAGCGCGAGCCGCGCAGCTCCTTGGCTTTGCTCTTTTCGCGGCGAATATGCTGTTCGGAGTCGGTCAACATGGGCGCGGACCATACCACGAAACGCTCAGTTGATGACGTCCCGGCGCTGGAAAATCAGGCAGGCTACCGTCATCAAAGACAAAATCAGGAGCCCGCCGTAGGCTGCCCGGTACCCGAGCTCGCTCATTTGAGTCACCGAAGCCTTGAGTGCATGGTCGACCAGATTGAACTGCTGCAGGTCCCAGAGCCGCGTGACGCCCTTGACGACGAACTGGGTCAACACGGGGGTATCGGGTCCCAGCGTGTGCATGACGAGCGACGTGGCCAGACCGACGATCCAAAAGCTGAACGACACGAACATCGCGACGGCGTGACCCATGAAGCTCGAGCAGCAGATCGCCAGCGCGCCGACGACGAGCCAGCCGAGCACCATGAAAAGGAACACGTTGACCTGCGGCAGGTGCATCCACCCATAGCCGTTGACCAGCATGATGCCTTGCCAGACCGCGAGCAGCATTGCGCCGAACAGCACGAGACCGAGCGCCAAACCCAGATATTTGCCCAGGAGCCAGGAGGTGCGGCTGATCGGGGCGGCGAGCTCGTATTCGATCGAACCTTCCTGGCGGGAGTCGGTGACGGATTTGACTCCCCACAGCAGGGCCACCGCGCAGCCCGTGAACTGGAAACCAAAATAGCCGATGTCGTAAAGGATCTTGTCGAACTCCTCGACGGTCCAATCCATCGCCAGATTGGCGAGCAGGGTGATGCCGACGGAAATCACGAACGCCGGCACGAAGAATTTGTCGCGGCGGAGCAAGGTGAACTGTTCGGCAGCGATCAGGAAAGTCGCGTTGAGCATGAATCAGCCCTCCCCGTCGAAGTATGGCAGGAGATCTTCCTCGTCCATGTAAGACTCGTCGCCGAAGCGCAGGACGACGAACCCTTTGCCGACGAGCGCCGCGAGCCAGGGCGCGGCGTCCTTGTAGTCGGAGAAGCCGAGATTCGCGACGTAACCCTCCCGCTTCAGGTCGAGCCACGGCGGCAGGCCCGCGGACCCCTGTAACGCCTTGAGCGCCGCGTCGTCGGCGCCTGACACCTGGATGTTGTACTGGTGACGCCACGCGACGTCCTTGGTCGCCTTGCGTTTGCCTTTGGCGCTCGACAGGACGAGCTTGCCCTTGCGCAGGACGTGCAGGTCGTCGCACAGCGTCTTGATCTGGGCGAGCTCGTGCGTGCAGAGAATGATGGTGGCGCCGCGCTGCTTCTCGCGCTCGATCCAGGAAAGCATTTCCTGGCGGCCGAGCGGATCCAAGCCCGACGACGGCTCGTCGAGGATCAGGAACTTCGGTTTGTGGCTGGTCGCGAGTCCCCAGGCGAGGC
>JAYVBB010000780.1:0-2333 GCA_043750715.1 Pseudomonadota bacterium
CGTGTTCGCAGTTCCGGTCACCGCCCAGGCCGTCGCCGCGAAGGCGACGGACGTCGTCGCCGTCTTTCTCGACCAAGTGTTGATCCAGACGATCACGATTCCTTGAGCGACCTTCGGGCATCCGCAGATGCCCGTCGACGGTAACCTATGGGAGCAAAGGGATGTCGTGCACCAGCACGTCCCAGACGCGCGGGTCGCCGTCCATGAGTGCATGTGCTTGCCATGCCCAGAAGTCGCTCAGATTCGGGTAAGTCAGGTACACGTTTCGCGTCGCTTCGGCGATCGGCGTCGACTGGATGAAGTCGTAGCGGTCCTGATAGAACTGGACCCAGGTGACACCGGCGTCGTGGAGCTTCACGAAGTCCGCCTCGAGATCCTCCGGAGCGACGGTGCAAGGACCGAACGGTTCGTCGGCATCGAGGTAAGCCGCCGGAGGACAACCGGTCGTGCTCACGGGATCGATCGTCGCGAGGTAAGCGACGTCCACTTCGCCGGCGAGTGCCGCGGCCGCTTTGATGACCGCCCAGCCGCCGTAAGAGTGACCGATCACGACGAGCTTGCTGCCGGGCTCGGCTGCCGCCATGCGGCCGCGCACGGCCTCGGTCAACGCCTCGACTCCGCCCACCGTCGTCTCGGTGGTCAGATCGGAGCGAAATGCGAGTACGGTGCTGTCGTTGCGATAGCACGCGGCCACGAAGGATTTCGGCGCGAGCCTCGGGACGGCGGCTTGAAACACCGGCGCCGAAGTCGGGTCGTTCCATGACGTGCGGCAGCTGACGTAGCCGCCGCTGATCAGGTACACGGTCTCGGCCGAGGCCGTCGACGGCGCCAGCGCGGTAGCCGCAAAGAATAGAGCTGAAAGGCTTCTAAGACCCATGACGGGCCTTAAATCACAGTCCCGGAGCCTAAGGCAAGTTCATCGCAACGGGCTGGTGGTCCTTGGCGTAGAACAGCTGGGACGCGGCCGTGTCGCCGCAGTTCTTGCCGGTCCAGGACGTAATCAGCGAGCCGAACGGCGAACCGATGCAAGCATCGGAACCCATGGTCGAAACGAGCGCCTGAAGCGTCACGTTAGGGGCACCGCAAGGGCCGGCGCCGGAGCTGCCGGAGGCGCCTTTTCCGACATAGCAGGTGGTCTGCGCCGGGCCGAGGCTGTATTTGGCCGTGTTGATCTTGGTGCAGACGAGCTGGCTGCCGGCCGTCCCGGTCGCGACTTCGTTGGCGCCGCAGGTCTGCTTCGGCACGCCCGGATCCTTGGAAAGGATGTCTTTGACCGGGAGGGGGCAGCAGCCGAGGTTGGGTTGCTTGCCGTCGTCGACGGTGTAGGCCGCGTAGTATTTCGGGCAGTTCACCGTGCCGACGGCGAATTTGATGGTTGCCGTGGTGCACTGCTGGGGCTTCAGAAGAGTCTCGTCGTCCTCTTCCAGCTCTCCGTCTTTTTTTCCGTCGCCGTCTTCGTCCAAGTCCGGGTTGCCGAGAGTATCGTCGTCGCCTTGCGCTTGTCCGCCCTGGCCGTTCTTGCCGTCCTTGCCGTCTTTGGCTTCGTCCGTCTCGGGACCGTCGCCGTCGTTGGCGTCCTGCCCCTTTTTGGCCGCGTCTTTTTTCGCCGCGGCGTTACCCGCGAAGTCGGACTGGGCGCAGCCGACCGCCAGCGCGAGGCTGGCGACGAGGTAGAAGCCGGGGAGGGTTCGAGATGTAATCATGCAGTCTTATCGGCAAATTTGCGAAAAATCTTGAGACAAGCCGCTCGGCGGTGGACCGGCTCCGGAAAAGCCGCTAAAGTCCGGTAAAAGCTCTGTTAAATTCGAGACAAGCGATTGCAGGAGGCAGCCTTGACCCGTATCGTCCTGACGCTGTTCTGTAGCGGAATGCTGCTGACCGGCCCTGCGCTGGCCGACTCTCCGGAGATCGACCGCTCGGGTTCGAAGTTGAAAATCACGTGGCAGGCCGACGCAGCCGGGACCTGGGAGCTGGCCACCTCAGACGGCGATCTCTGCGCCTCGGGCCGCGTCGCGCAGGGCGACAACCAGATCAATCTCGACAAAGTCGCGGCGCCCACCGACTTGCGGTTGCGCTTCACGTCGATCGACAGCTTGGGGCACGCGCCCCTCGATTATCAGGTCCCGGGAATCAAGCACGTCAGCAACCTGACGAAGCCGGACCGGGCTTCGATCATTTATCAGGTGCCGGTGAGGACGTACCTCGCGCGCGGCAACGGCTCGGCGCAGACCGGGAAACTCAACGACCTGACGAGCGACCGCTTGGCGGAGATCCGCGACCTAGGCGCTGATTACCTCTGGCTCACGGGCGTGCTCGAGCACGCTTCCCGCACG
>JAYVBB010000781.1:0-10605 GCA_043750715.1 Pseudomonadota bacterium
GGTTCAGGCTCTGTCTAAAAGGTCAGCAAGCGCCTTAGGCGTGGGAAACTCAGAGAAATAGAATCCGCTTTTAGCAAAATGGCGAGACGCTTTCAGCGCCTCATCAAGCGAGGGATCCTTGAGCAGGCTTTTGCTCACTCCTAAGGATAAGGTCGAAACGGGATGCTTATCCAAGGCTTGAAGGCGCCCGGCAAGTCCTGCCGAGTGCCAGCGATGAAACAATTCGACATGAAGATTTTTTCCGGTCACGTGCGTGAGAGTCAGGTCCGGGAAGCAGTAGGACTCCTTGCCGACGTGCACGAAATCCGACGCTGGTGCAACCTTCCACTTCGGGGCCATGCGTTCGTTGAACGCATCGATGAGAGACGTCAGCTCGTCGGGAATGAACGGCCGCCGTTCTTTGTAGTGGCTCTTCAGCCCCGTCGACGCGTCGAGCTTGAGCACGAGCTCGCGGTTTTTGATGTGAACGTCGGCCTCGAGCTCCCAGTCGTCCAGGAGCAGAATCCGCGGAAAGAAGTTGGCCAGGCGAAGCCCATAGGTGGTCGCCTGATCGAAAAGCGACAAGGGGCCGCTGAGCTCGACCTCGAGCCCGGCCGCTTTACTCTTGGTCTCCGCCAGCGGACGGACTTCGCCCAGCAGGCGATGAAAGCGCAGTTGGCGAAAGAGCTCGCGCCTTTGCGCTAGGTCGGCGGAACGCAAACGGATGACGACGCGCCGGGCGCGAAGAAGCAGACCTTGAACCTGCGCGGCGTTGTACCGGTGGAGCAACGCTTCGGGGTCCATTACCTTATATGATCTGACGCGGCGGCATGCCGGCAGGTCGGCATAAAGGCGCGCGCCGACCGGACCCATCTCCTGCTGAAATTCTGCCGCGCTGGGGCGTTTGGCCCGTAGCGCTTCCGCTTTCAGGAGGTTCTCCCAGCGCGCCGCGGCCACCTGGCCGTCGTCGTCCTCCGTCTCGCACGAGTCGAGCAGCAGCTTGCTCAGGGCCGCCCCGACGTCGCCTTCCACGGCTTCGTCGGCCTGGTTCTCGAGATCGCCGAGGCTCATCCCTTCGGCGCCGTCGAACACGGCCAAAAGATCCGCGGCCACGGCCAGAGTCTTGGCGTCGCTTACTTCCAGGAACTGCGGATGAGCCCGCCCGCTCCTAATCCGAAAGCTCAGGTGTTCCTTGGTAAGCATGATGCATCTTTCGACGACGGTTGACGTTCAGCTCGCTCGTGCCTTTCGACACGAGCTCATAGAGCACAGCCCGTTTGCCGGGACGGTGACGGAGAATGCGGCCGAGGCGCTGCACGTGCTCGCGCACGGCTCCGCTGCCGGATATGACCACGCCGATGCGCGCATCCGGCACGTCGACGCCCTCGTTCAGGACTTTCGACGTGACGATCACGGACAGCTCGCCGCTGCGAAATGCCTCGAGCATTTTTTTGCGCTCGGCGAGCCGGGTCTGGTGCGTGAGCACCGGCAGGACGTATTCCGTGCCGATGCGGTAAGCCATCATGTTGTCGTCGGTGAAGACGATGATCCGGTCGCCCTGATGCTCGGACAAAATTCGCCAGAGCTCCGAGAGCTTCGCCGAGGCTGCCTGCGCCAGGCGCTTCTGGCTCCGGTAGGCGCGCATCGCTTCTTTGCCCCCGGGAATCCGGGAGGCCTTGCGGACGAAGTCCATCCACCCCTGCGGCGAGTTGAAGTTGACTCCGACCCGGCGGATGAACGCCGTGTAGACGCCGCGCGCTTCCTGGTAAAGGCGCGTTTCGTCGGCGGTCAGCGGCACTTCGATGCTGACGACGTCGTACGGCGCCAGCACGGTTTCCACCATGTCGCTGATGCGGGCTTCGTAGCAGAGCGGTCCGAGCAGGCGGTAGATTTCCGACTCGCGGCCGTCGGCGCGCTCGACCGTCGCGGAAAGCCCGAGGCGGAACGGCGCGATGCTGGCGACTGCGATCATCTGGTACTGGGGGGCGGGCAAGTGGTGGCATTCGTCGACGATCAGCAGGCCGAAGCGGTTGCCCAGATGCTCGACGGTCAGCGCCGCCGAGTCGTAGGTCGCGACCGTAATGTCGAGCACTTCGCGGACGCCGCCACCGAGCGCGCCGATGCGCCGGCCGAGGTGCTTTTCGAGCACCGTCTGCCATTGATGCAGCAGGTCGATCGTCGGCACAACGATCAGCGTCGGGCGTTGTGTTTGCACGAGAGCGAGCAGGGCCAGGTAGGTCTTCCCGGACCCGGTCGGCAACTGCACGACTCCGCGGCGTCCGCCTTCCACCCACGCGCGCAGGGCCTTTGCCTGATGGTCCCGCGGCACGATTCCCTGGCCAAGCTGCAGAGTGATCGGATCGTAGCCCCGCGCCGTGTCGGTCGGAGTGACGTTTTGATCGCGGAGTCCCAGCACCAGCTCGCGGTAGCGAAATGCCGGCGCGCGCCAGGACTTCGTGCGCTCGTCCCAGAGAACGCCTTCGGGCTTCGGCGACAGGCTTTCGACCGCGCCGTCGAGAACCAGGGTCCCGCGATCGAAGCTAAGGCGCATCGTGTTCCTCGGGAGCCTCGGCGAGCGGCCGAAACTTGCGGTAGGTGATCAATGACATCAGGCAGACTCCGCCCGTCAGCGTCACGCCGATGCTGATTGCCATCGCGACTCCGAGCCATTGCGGGATGGGCGTATGCGTGAGGCCGAACGTCAACCAAACGTTGCCGAAGACGATCACTGCGATGAAGCCCAACGCCGAAAGGCGGGCGGGCCACGATTTCCGGATGGCTGCCTGCAATGTCCCGCCTTAGTTGGACCCCGGGGGGCTCAGGTGCTTGCGGCGCCAAGCCGCCACGTCGGTCACGCTGATGCGGAGCCAGCGGCCGTCGCCGAGCTCCGGCGTCTGCTCGAAAAATGCTTCCGGGGGCAAACCTTCCGCCATCATGAACCAAAGGCGCAGGCTGCCCTGATGGGCGACGACGCCGATGTCGGAGTCGTCCTCTTCATAAGAAAGAATCTCGAGCGCGCCGGAGGAGACGCGGTCGCAGAACTCCCGGAAGCCTTCGCCCGCGGGAAATTTCAGCTCGAGAGGAGCTTTGAGGCATGCCTCGTAGTGGCGCTGGAAGTCGTCCGGGAGCTCTTCCCAGGTCAGGTTCTCGTAGGCACCGAAGTTGATTTCGCGGAGTTTGTCGGTAATGCGGACGACCGGCATGTGCATGCCTGCCGACATGATTTCGAAGGACTCGACGGCCCGGCGGCGGTCGGAGACGTACCAGGTGCGCGGCAACCTCGTGCCGTCCTCGGTCAGCTTCTGCCGGAGCGCCAGCACGGCTTGACGGCCCTGGCTCGAAAGCGGCGGATCGGTCCAGCCGCAAAACCGGTCGGCGTTGCCTCGCGTCGAGCGCCCGTTCAAAACTACAAAGCAGCGTCTGGACATAGATTCCCTCGGTTCTCCGGGCCGATTAGACCACCCCCCAAAATTTCTTGCCACGGCTTTCCGGCCTCTGGTAGCGTCACCCCGACCGAGGAGGCCCCGTGAAATCTAAGATCCTGATTTTACTCGCACCATTGCTGATGTTGCAGGCCGCCTGCGGAGGCGGGGACGACGCGGGTTCCAACGCCATCGAGGCGCCGGTGATCGACAACGCGGGCATCGCCGGAATGGTTTTCGCCGCCGTAAACGTCGACGCATCCGTGCGCTCTTCGCGCATTTACTATTACGAGTTCGCGGCCGGCTCGATCAAAGAGCTCCTGCCGAGCGAGTCGGGGAATCCCGCGCTGTTCTTCACCGACGGCAAAGTCTTCCTGTTCAACCGCCAGAGCGATCTGCAGAACATGCGCGTGTTCGATCCGCGCCAGGCCGCCGAGATCCCGAACGCGATCGCGCTGCCTGACCTGACGGCCGGCGACCCTTGGGACGTCACCGTGGTCGACTCCGGCAAGACGGTAGCTCTGGCGTCCGCCCTCGGCGAATCGCTCGACATCCTGAACTACCAGACGGGCCAGATCAGCGAGGTCGTGCTTCCCAACCTCGAATCGAAGGTGCTCAGACCGCACGCTTTGCTGAGAAGCGGCTCCCACATCGCCGTCCTGCACAGCGGAACCGATGCAGCGGGGAACAGCGACGGCACGCAAACCGTCTATGATACCCAGATCACGGCTGGCACTCTCTCGTTCGTCGACGCCGACCAGGCGACCACGGTGATCGACGGCCAGGGCGTCACGGGATCCAATCCCGTGGGCTTCGTCGACCGCAACGGCGCGGGCGGCGCGACCATCGTCGGCCTTTGCGAAAAGGAGTGGGCCGACTGCACGGCGGGGAGCAATCGCATGAGCGAGCTTCGCGTCGAGAGCTCGAACCCCTTTCCCGCCGTCGACTTCCCTTACTTCTACAAAAACCAGGTCGTCGACGGCCCGGCGTCCAACTACGTCTTCGCTCACGTCAAGGGCGCGGACGGCACGTTCGAGGTCGTCAAAATCGACGTCCAGACGAAGGCGGTCAGCACCATCCACACCTTCCCGGACGAGAGGCTCTACGGCATAGCCTTTGACCAGGGGTCGCGCACGCTGTTCGTCGGCGGCTCGTCCGGTATCAAAGGCAATCTAACTCTCTACCGCGACGACAAGTCCGTCGCCTCGCTCGAAATCGACGGCGTACTGTACGCCGCCGCGTTCGTCCCGAAATAAGGAAAAGCCATGACCAAGCACCTGCTCGCTCTCGCCCTCCTCGCCTCGTCTCCTGCTTTCGGCGCCGTCGCCGTAGGCACCAAACCCGCAGCCGTCACGATCAAGGGCGACGACGGAGGCAAAGTCGACGGCACCCCGTGGTCGAGCGACATGATCAAGGACAAAGTGTGGGCCCTCTTCTACGTCGACCCGGACGAACGCAGCGCCAACGAAGAACTCGAAGCGGCGCTGGAGAAGGAAGCCTTCCCCCGCGACAAGTACGGATCGATCGGCATCATCAACATGGGCGCCAGCTGGTTGCCCAACGCCGCGATCGCCTCATCGCTCGAAGACAAGCAGAAGAAGTATCCTGACACCATTTACGTCAAAGACCTGACCAAGTCCCTGGTCGAAAAATGGAAAATGACCGACGACCAGTACGACGTCCTCGTCTTCGACAAGTCGGGGACCGTCATTTACGCGAAGGACGGCGAGTTCAAGAAGGCCGACATCGACGCCATGATTGCGACGATCAAAGCCAACTTGGGCAAATAGGGCAGATCGCCAAATTAACCCTCCGCAGCCTCCCGCCGATAGTAGTAGGCGTAACCGGAGGCTTTTTTGCGGTCGGACGAGCAGCAATACCAACAGACGCGCCCAACCATGGCTTGGACGATCGCGACCAGCGTGGTGCTGTCACTCGTCTTCGTTCCGCTGCTGGGTACGGCCGTGCACGAGTATGCGCAGACGCGCGTGACCCTGCCGATCTTGTTCAAGATCCGGGAGCTCGCCGGTAAAGCGCCGACGATTCATCCGAAGCTCAAAATCTTCGCTTACGACGACACGAGCTTCGCGAAGCAAGGCCTGGCGGACCTGTCGCTGCCTACCTGGGCGAAGATCCTGCACGGCGTCTCCGAGCGCAAGCCGCGCGCCATCTACATCGATAAATTGTTCTCCCTCCCGCCGCAGCCGGGACCGGAGGACGTCAAGGCGATCGAGGAGCTGGCCAAGGTTTCCGCGAAGGTCGTATCGGTCGCCTTCGCGCGCCCGAACCCGATTCGCTACCGTGAGCCTCTGAAGCTCGAAGGCCCGCTCTACGAGCTCGCCAACTACTTCGACCGCATCCAGGACACGCTCCTCCAGGGCTTCGTGCCGATGGAAAACGCTTTGGGCTACTACGTCTACGGGGCGGACCAACGCCTCGCGAAGGTTTTCCGGCGCGCGGGCCACTCGCTCAACGCCGGTTACGGCAAGGCTTCGGCGTTGCTCCAGGTCGACCGCGGCAGAGTCCTGCCGCACATGATCCTGATGGGCGAAGACCGCCTGAAGATCAAGCACCACACGCTATACGTCGACGGCCAGATGAAGGTGCCGCTCGACGAGGCCGGACGCATGATCGTCGACTTCGCGCCGCCCACCGCCTACCCGAAGCAAAGCCGGCGCATCCTGAACCTGATCGACAAAGCGGACCGAGGCGAGCCCCAGACCGACGTCGAAGCCGGCGACACCGTGCTCCTCCTCCCGCACATGTACACCGGCAACACCGACTTCACCGTCACGCCGGTGGGACCGATGCCGGGCCCTTACGTCGTCGCTTCGCTCCTCAACAGCCTGATCAAGAACGAATGGATCGCGCCCGCGGAAAACGAGGCGTGGATCATCGTCCTGGCCGCGTCGCTGGGTGTGGCGATGGGTCACTTTTTGCGCCGCCGCACCTGGCTCGGCGTCACCCTGGCGGGAGCCGGGTGGGTCGCAACTTCAGCTAGCCTCTTCATCTACACCGGCATCCTGACGGACCTCACGATGCCGCTTTTCGTGCTTGTCTTCGGGGCGGTAGTCGCGGGGATCCAGGCCGGCGGCGTCCGCGACAAGCTGTCGTTGTTCATCCGCTACATGAAACGCGAGAACGCCAAGCTCCAGGCCGAGATCGACCAGGCCGGGGCGGTCGCGAGCGTGTTCCTGCCGCACCGCCCACCGACCTGGTCCAACGTCCAGATCGGTGCCTTCCACAAGTCACTTTGGAGCGCTTCCGGAGACTGGTACGCCTTCGAGCAGTCCGCGGACGGACGGCTCAGACACTTCATTCTCTGCGACATTTCGGGTCACGGCATGCAAGCAGCGATCATCGTATCGACCTGTAAAACCTTGATCAACCTGATGCGCCGGGAAAAACCGGAGGCCTTCGAAAGCACCGCCTTCGTCCAGCACTACGCCAGCCTGCTCAACATGACGCTCTTTCAGAACGGCCAGACGCAGCATTTGACGACGCTGACGGGATTCACCATCGACGCCGAGACGGGCGAGCTCTGGCACCTGAGCTGCGGCCATCCCTCACCGATCGTGATCCGCCACGGCGAGAGCGGCCCGGTCGTCGAACGCCTGATCTCGAGTCACAATTTGCTCGGATTGCAGAGCGAGGTCGGCTTGACGTTGCGCCGCGTGGTGATCCGCCCGAAGGATCAGATTCTGGCCTTCACCGACGGCGTCAAGTTGCCCAAGAGTCACAAACAGCTACTGCTTCGCCTCGGCGAGCTCCGCGGCTACGACCTAGAGGAAGCCGCCAGCCTCCTCATCGGAGTCGACGGCACGACGCCGACCAACTTCGACGACGACGTCAGCTTGGTCTGGTTCCGCTTCACGGCGATCGGGAAGCAGGCGGGTGCCGCTTGAATGAGTGGCTAGTTTTGTATTGAAGGGTGAGAGCTCGCGGCGGCGGAGGTCGGCCGGCACGTTCAGCGTGAACGTTGTGATTCGGGACAAGAGTTCTTGTCCAGCTAAGTCATTGTTCCAGCGTTGAGACTTTAGGATTTCCTGGACTTGTCTCGCTAACATCACGATTCCATTTCAGACGCGTGGCGCGCCGGGACAAGAGCAAACTCGCGTGCCAACGCGCAGCGTTGGCGCCGCAGGCGCATCTCAGAACAAGCTGGCTCGCCGCAGGCGAGCCCACCTTATTCGATGCGCTTCTTGCCGCCGAAGATGCCGCCGAGGGCTTTGAAGCCTAAACGGCAAAGCGTGAGCATGGCGGCGATGAGGCCGGTAAGGAATGCCCAGAGGCCCACGATCGGTAGCACGGCGAAGCCGATGGCGGTGGCCACGAGATCCTTGCCGGTGATGTCGCTGCGCTTCCAGTGCGCGAATTGACCCTCGATGTCGATGCGATGCTCTTGTTCCGCGCTTTTGTCGCGCTTCTGCTTGAGCTCGTCGTCGGTCACGATCACTTGCGACAAAAGGGGTGCCTCCAAAGGATTACCAGTCCCAGGATTATAGACATGCCTTGGGATTTTTCCAAGCGGGGGTGCTCAAGACTCATACAGGCGTGCCGATGGGTCTTTTATTGGAAACCGAATGGTAGGAGGACGTATGAGCACCCAAGGATGGGGCCGGAATCTCGTGACCAGTGCCGCGGCCGTCGCCGCGATCACTTTGGCCACGCAAGCGCACGCGGGCGACGTCGTGCGCCGCATCGTTACGGAGATGGACCCCGTGGCGCCGAGCTCGGCAGCTTACGAGGAGGCCCAAACAGGCGTGACCACCAGCAAATGGGGCGGCCTGGCCGACTTCAACATCGGCGGCATGGTTTCGATGGGACCGGAGTTCTGGACCGGCACGTTCGTGGCCAAAGGCCCGACGGACGACTCGACCGAATACCGCCGGGAAGACATGTGGCCCGGGGAGCGTCAAAAGATCGACGCGATCCGTCTCCGCTGGATGGTCTCGAAGTGGGAGCAGCCGCAATCGATGCGCGGCTGGTACCTCAAAGGCGGCTATAGCTACACGCGCATCAACAGCCGCGCCAACCGTTATGATGAGACTGCCGGCGAAGGCGACGCGCTTCCCCAGAACATCCTCGGCACCGATCCGAACGCCGACACCGATCTGATCACGGATCTTCGTCACGGTGCCGTCGTGGGCTTCGGCAACCGCTGGGCCGTCTGGGAGCAGAAGCTCACGATCAACCTCGGCATGAGCTACACGGCGAACTTCAAACGCTCGGTGACCGTCGACAGCAAAGACGCCAACGCGCTCGCCGATTACGAAGACATGATCAACACGCTGCCCGACACCAAGCTGGCGAACCGTCCGACTCCGGAAGCCAACCTTCTGGTCGGCTGGGCCTGGTAAGGTTTCGTCATTCTCAGACAAGACCGTAGGTCGCGTCGCTGGGAATCAAGAAGCCAGCCTAGATTCCCAGCGCGTCGCTTTGCGCCGCTGGGAATGACACTTGGATGGTGCTATCCTTTTTCGAATGGATAGCACCATTCCCATTTGGCACGCCGTCGTGCTCGGGATCGTGCAGGGACTCGGCGAGTTCCTCCCGATCTCGAGCTCGGCTCATTTGATCGTCGCGTCGTGGCTGATGGACGGCAAACCCTTGCCGCTCACACTGAACCTCGCGATGCACTTCGGCACGTTCGTCGCCGTCATGCTCTACTTCTGGCGCGACTGGCTGCGCCTGGTCAAAGCGACGTTCGCGCGGATCTTCAAAGGCCAGAAATCCTACGAGTCCGACCGGCTCCTGCCTGGACTCCTGATCGGCTCGATTCCCGCCGGCGTCCTCGGCATTCTCTTCGACCACAAGATCGAAGCCGTGTTCCATCACCCCGCGACCGTAATCCTGCCCATGGCGCTGGTCGGCTGGATCCTCTGGTGGGTGGACAAGAAATGGCCTTCGACCAAAGTCGGTGCCGACATCACGATCAAGGACGCCTTCCTCATCGGCGTCGGACAAGCCTGCGCACTGATCCCCGGCGTCTCGCGCAGCGGGGCGACTATCACGACAGCGCGCCTGCTGAACGTCCGCCGCGACGAAGCGGCCCGCTTTTCGTTCCTACTCGGCACGCCGGCGATCGCCGGCGCCGTAATGCTGAAGTACAAGGATCTGATCGTCAGCGCCGGCGACCCGGTGTTCTACGTCGGGGCCGGCGTCTCGCTGGTGGTCGGTTGCGCCGCCATCGGCTTCCTCCTCCGCTTCCTCCGCACCTCGGGATTTGCGGCCTTCGCGGTCTACCGGGTCGTCTTCGCCGCCTTCGTCCTAATCATGTTATTCGTTAGAAACTAACCCCGTCATTTTAACGTATTAACATCGATTTTATTGTTTTCAACTCCCGCTTATGTTAGATTGCGCGCGCCTCGACGCCTTGCAACCTAAATCTCGGGAATCGTTATGAAACGTTACTTAGGTCCGGCCGCCGTGTCCTTGGTTATGGTTAGCCTGAGCCTCGCCTGCGCCAAGCAAGGGCCAAAGCAGGAGGCCGCTCCCAGCCCCGAGGGCGGAGACGCCGAGCTGGTAATGCTGTTCGCGCCAGGCTCGGGCCTGGAAGGCGAGCCCAACCTGTTCGACGCCACGGTGACCCGTCAGGACCCGAACCTGAAGGCAGTCTACCGCGCCGGCGACCTGCCGGTGGAAGGCCAGACGATCACGATCGGCAACCTGCCGGCCGATGCCGCGGCGACGATCGACATGAACCTCTACAAAGGCGCGCTGCAACCCGCCAACCGCACGCACGTCTGTCACGCCGATGCGCCGGTTGCGCTCGTCGCGGGCCAGACGGCGAGCGTCGCCGTGACCTGCACGTCCGTGATCGATCCGGCCGGTAACAAGATCGAAGTCTTCCTGAAGGTCGCCAAGGCTTCCCTCAAAATCGAAGAAAGGACAGCCGACGACGTGCTCGCCGGCAAAGACTACGCCGCCGACTCGGTCTACGCGTTCAGTGACGCCAAAGGCCGTCGCGTCTCGTTGCGCCAGGACCAGGGCGGCCTGATCCAAACGAGAGCGGTTGTCATTTCATACGGGCATCATCGGGTTCGCGTGCGCCCAAAGCCGGTCACAGACCGGCGCTCCGCACGGTCGTCAAACGCATGACCACGAACTTCAACTGCTGGGTTCCACTGAAAACAGCGGAGAACCACCTGGGCCGGCTACGCCGCCTGGCACTCAACCCACTGCGCCGCGACACTCGCGGCCA
>JAYVBB010000782.1:0-2685 GCA_043750715.1 Pseudomonadota bacterium
AGCATCGGCTGCAACATCCAGAGGAAGCCCGCCTGACCCTCAGTCGAAGGTTCGGAAGAGCAGCACCTGCCCGGCTTTCAGGTCGACCTTCTCGATGTCGCCGAGCTTGCCGCCGGTCTCGAACTTCAGGTTGTGCGTCCCGGGTTTGAGGCGCGCGCGCGAGATGAAGTAGGACTCGGGCAGGAGCGTCCAGCTCCGCGTGTCGGCCGTCTCGGTGACGACCGTGAAGACGTTGGCGGCCAGCCCGCCGATCACCCCGAAGTTCTTGTAGGCTTGCTCGGTCAGCTGGCCTTTGGCCAGGAGCCGCGCCGATTGCTTGGCGATGAGCCGGAGCCGCCGGTCGTCGAGCGTGACGCGGGCGATCTCGTCCATGTCGGAGACGTTGTCGGCCCCGAAGTGTTTGCCGGTCTTGTCGTCGGTGATCCCGATCTTGCCCCAGTAGCTCGACGTGCGCTTTTTGATGGTCGGGAAGGAGAAGCGGACGAGCTGTTTGCCGAAGCCGAAGAAGAATTCGCCCGTCGTCTTGATCGCGACCTGACCGAGCTCGTGCACCACGATGACCTGGCCGTACTCGTCGTCGTCTTTCAGCTCGGCCTTCGCCTCGGCCGTGACCTTGGGGAAGTCCTTTTCGAGCTTCGGCAGGCGGTCCGTGCGCTTTCTTTTCACCAGCGATTTGTAGAGGGCTTTGACCAGCCCGTCCGGCACGCCCCCCTGGACGAACTTGGCGAAGTCGCCGCGGTAGAGGTCGACCGCCTTCGTGTAGTCGATGATCGCGTCGTCGGTCTCGCCCTTGGCCTCGTAGATCACCCCGGCGAGGTAGCGCGCGAAGGCGTCCTCGCCGTATTGGTTCTTGTTGTCTTCGTACTTCTGATTGAGTTCCTGCAGCTTATTGTTGATCTTCAGCGCTTCGACGCGGGCGGCGCCGAGATTCCTGTCCCCGATGAACGACAGAGCGAGCTGGGTGTGAATCGCGACGCGCTCGTAGTCCTCGCCGGCGTAGTCGGCCGCGGCGTCGTTCACGAGAAAGGAGGCTGCCGTCCGCGCCACGCTCGTCGTGTAGAGGTCGTCGGCGATCTTGTCGGCTTCGAGCAGGAGCTTCCTCGACTTGTCGCCTTCATGCAGGCGGTCGAGGATCATCGCCTTCTCGAGCCGGTAGAGCAGGCGGTTCTTGTCCTCGTCCTTGATCTCGGACGCGTCGAGCTTGGTCAGCGCTTCCCGGTAGGAATCGCCTTTGTACAGCGAGCGGATCTCGCTCGTCTCCTCGGTGTACGACGCGCAGCCGGGAAGCAGCAGAAGAAGCAGCGCCGCACCGGACCATCTCACCAGCCGGCACCCGAGCGTTTGAAGGTCTTTTTGATTTCGTACTTGGTCGACCATTCGAACTCGAACGTCTCGACGTTGGTCAGGGTCAGCGTCGTGTAGTAGGTGACGGTCTTTTTCTCGTCCATGGTGTGCACCTGACTCGAGATGTTGCCGCTGAGAATGTAGTCGGCGCCGAGCTGGTTGCCGTTCTTCTTAGCCTGATCGGCCCGGACGTTGCCCGACTGCTGGTACTTGATCTCGGCGAGCAGTTTTTCCCTCTGCGCCTTGTTCACGAAACGGACTTTGCCGGAGTTGATCAGCTCGTCCTGGATGTAGTCGGTCAGCTGCTTCACGTCGAGGTGCTCGTCGGTCTTGTTCTCGACGTCGTCGACGATGACGATCGGCTTGTTGCCTTTGTGGCCCTTTTGGAATGCGGCGAGCCACGGCTTCTCGACCATGCCTTTGATCATGTGCTCGGCGGTCTTGCGGGCATCCGTCTCGTTCCATTTGTCGTCGACGATCTCGGTCTTCGCCGGATCGGAGTACTCACCCTCGAATCCGGGGGAGCAAGCCGTGAAAAGGGGTGCCAGGAGTGCAAAAAACGACAGTTTGAGGAGAGTTGTTCTAGACAACATAAGCGGCAAGAACTCCCGTACATCATGGAGGTTGAGTCAGCAGGCAGAGACGCCGGTCAGCATACCATAGGGGCACGACGTTTGGCATCTATGGTAAAATCAGGGATAACACCGCCTTCCAGGAGAACCGCGTCATGCGCAAGACCATCGTCTTCGCAACGGTCTTTTATGCGACTCTCATCCACGCCGCCCCAGCGGGGACGCGCAGCGTCTATCTCAACGGCGTCGACATCTCGAGCGCCAAGAGCCAGGACCTGCGCAACGTCGACGTGCACATCAACGAAGCAGGCGATCTCTTCATCATCGCCCCGCACTACCAGGTGAACGAAGAAGACACCTACGTGCCGCTGAGCAAGTTCGTCCAAGGGATGAACCTGCCGAAGCACAAGCCACCACAAAAAGTCGGTTCGACGGACGAAGTGATGCCCGTGGCGAAAGTGGAGCCGGGCCAGCCGATTCCGAAGCCGGGTGAGCCGGTGTCGCCTTCGGCGCAGTCACAGCAGATCAATCCCGCGCCTGTGAAGGCGGAGGGCACCGAGAACAAGCCTGAGGCCCAGCCGGTGTCGACGACCGGCAACCAGGATCCGCCGCCGCCGGTGCTGCCGGGTGATGAAGCGAACTGATTGGTGTGGTCGGTCGGTCGGTCTGCAAGGGGGCGGCGCCCCCTTGACCCCGCTTTAGCTGCATCGCTGCGCGAGCCCAGGGGGCGCGGCCCCCAGGACCCCGCCCCCTGGGCTTCGCGCAGCGA
>JAYVBB010000783.1:0-1822 GCA_043750715.1 Pseudomonadota bacterium
TTCTTCACCGAGATCGAACGCTTCGACCGCCATCTCGAGAAGCTGAAGCGGGGCGGCAACGAAAAAATCGACTACGTCTCGGTCTGCTCGCCGAATTACCTCCACGACTCCCATTCCCGCTTGGCGCTCCGTGTCGACGCGCATGCCATCTGCGAGAAGCCGCTGGTCGTGAACCCGTGGAACATCGACGCCTTGGCCGAGATCGAGCAGGAGACGGGCAAGAAGGTCTACACCGTGCTGCAGCTTCGCCTGTTGCCCGTCCTCGCCGACCTGAAGAAGAAGCTCGAGACCCAGCCGATGAAAGAGAAGGCGGAGATCTGCCTGAGCTACGTCACGCGCCGGGGCCCCTGGTACTTCCAGTCCTGGAAAGGCATGGAAGAGAAGTCAGGCGGCGTCGCCTGCAACATCGGCATCCACTTTTTCGACTTTCTGCTCTGGCTCTTCGGCAAGCCTGAGAAGAACGAGCTGCACATGGCCCAGCAGGACAGAATGGCCGGCTTTCTCGAACTAGAGAAGGCCCGCGTTCGCTGGTTTCTTTCCGTCGACCGCAAAGACCTCCCCGAGGGCTACCTCGAGAAGGGCAAGTCCGCATACCGCTCGATTACGATGAACGGCCAGGAACTCGAGTTCTCGGACGGCTTCACCGACCTCCACACGCAAGTCTACAAAGACATCCTGAACGGCGGCGGCTTCGGCCTCGACCAGGCCCGTCCGGCCGTCCAGGCGGTTTACGACATGCGGAAGAGCGCGATCGTTTCGCCGCGCGATAACGGTCACCCGATTCTCAAGACCCAGAGGTAACCCGTGGCCCACTTCGCGCACGAGTCAGCCTACGTCGACGACGGAGCCAAGATCGGCGAAGGCACGAAGATCTGGCACTTCTGCCACATCTCGGCCGACAGCGAGATCGGAACCAACTGCTCGCTCGGGCAGAACGTCTTCGTTGCGAATCAGGTGAAGATCGGCAACGGAGTCAAAATCCAAAACAACGTCTCGGTCTACGAAGGCGTCGTCCTCGAAGACTTCACCTTCTGCGGCCCGAGCATGGTGTTCACCAACGTCAAGACGCCCCGTTCGGCGTTTCCGCGCCGGGGCGCCGAGCATTACGCCGAGACCCGGGTGAAGCACGGCGCGAGCCTGGGAGCCAACTGCACGGTCGTCTGCGGATCGACCGTCGGCGCCTGGGCGTTCGTCGCCGCTGGTGCGGTCGTGACGAAAGACGTCCCGGACTACGCCCTCGTCATGGGCGTTCCCGGGAAAGTCGCCGGCTGGGTCTGCCAGTGCGGTGCGACGCTGAAGTTCCAGGACCAGGGCGCCCAGTGCAAGGACTGCAGCCGGAAGTACACGCGTACGGGCGACACGGAAGTTAAACTCGTCGGAGGGTGAGCCATGACCGATTCCCGCATCCCAGTCTTGGATCTGCAACCGGAAATCGAGGCCCTCTGGCCCCAGTTCAACGAAGCCTTCCAGCGCGTGCTGAAGGCCGGCCAGTTCATCATGGGACCGGACGTCAAAGCGTTCGAGGAAGATTCCCAGAAGTATCTGTCGACCAAGCACGCCATTTCGATGAACTCGGGGACGGACGCCCTGTTCATTGCGCTCAGGGCGCTGAACATCGGACCGGGTGACGAAGTCATCACGACCCCGTTCACCTTCTTCGCGACGGCGGAAGCCGTCGTCCACGTCGGCGCCAAGACGGTGTTCGCGGACATCGAGCCCGACACCATGAACATCGACGTCTCGAAGATCGAAGAAAAGATCACCAATAAGACCAAAGCCATCATCCCGGTTCACCTTTTCGGCCATGCCGCGAAGATGGACG
>JAYVBB010000784.1:0-3127 GCA_043750715.1 Pseudomonadota bacterium
CGGTACGCTGCCGCTTGTTTGGACAGGTCGTCGTAGAAGATGACGACGTGCTTGCCCTTGTTCAAGAAATACTCAGCCATGGTGCAGCCGGCGTACGGCGCAATGAACTGCATCGGGGCCGGGTCCAGGGCGGTTGCGGCGACGACGATCGTGTAGTCGAAAGCGCCGTTGCGTTTCAACTTTTCCACGACTTGGGCGACCGTCGAGGCCTTTTGTCCGATGGCTACGTAGACGCAAACGACGTCTTTGCCTTTTTGGTTGATGATGGTGTCGATGCAGAGGGCGGTCTTGCCGGTTTGGCGATCACCGATAATCAGCTCGCGCTGCCCGCGGCCGATCGGCGTCATGGCGTCGATGGCTTTGATGCCGGTTTGGAGCGGTTGGTCCACCGATTTCCGGTCGATGATGCCGGGCGCTTTGACTTCGACGACGCCGCGCTCGGTGGTTTTGAGCGCGCCTTGGCCGTCGATCGGGTCACCGAGGGCGTTGACGACGCGGCCCAGCAGGCCTTCGCCGATCGGCACCGAGTTGATCACTTTCAGGCGCTTGACCACGTCGCCTTCCGCGATGCCTTTGACTTCGCCGAAGACCGCGACGCCGACGTTGTCTTCTTCGAGGTTCAAGACGACGCCGCGGACGCCGTTCGAGAATTCGACGAGTTCCCCGGCCATCGCGCCTTCGAGGCCGAAAATGCGGGCGATACCGTCACCGACAGCCAGCACGGTTCCCGTTTCCTGGAGCTCCGCTTCTTTGCCGTAATTTTTGATGCGATCACTGATGATCTTGCTGACTTCTTCGACCCGGATCTTGTCGGCGCTCATATCGGTACCACTCCTTAGCGAATAGAATCCTGAACTGCTGATTGGGACAAACCGTCAAGCTTCGTCCGAAGGCTCAGGTCGACCCGGTAGTTACCGACCCGAGCCACGAACCCACCGAGGAGCGACGGATCGACCGTCGGCTTGATTTCGACTTTCTTTGAGAGCAACTTGCTCAGCGCATCACCGATCGCCTTGGCGTCGGTGTCGGTCAACGCCACGGCCGCGGCAACGTCTGCCTTGACCACGCCGTCGGCTAGGTCGAGCAGCGCATTGAAGGACTTCGCGACTTCGGGGAGCAGGTCGACGCGACCAGCCGACAGTAGTGCCTGCGTCAGTTGTCTCACTTCCGGGGCGGCTTTCGTCGTGTCCAGCGCGTAGTCGAGCAGCTTTCTTTTCAGATCAGGCGGCATGACCGGGCTGCGCAAGACTCTGGCGGACTCTTTGAGCTCGAACAACTGGTTGAGACCATCGAAGGATTCGCGCAGCTTTCGCGCTTTCGCCAAGTCGGAACCGACTAGCTGCAACAGCGCTTTTGCGTAGCGATTGGGGATGCTGGCCATGCCTTACCCTTCCGCTCGGATGTTCTTGAGCTCGCCGATCCGGTTTTTCACGAGCGACAAATGCGCGTCGTTGTTCAACTCGGATTTCAGCTTCGTGGTGACGTTTTCGCGGACCGAGTCGACGATCTCCTGGCGCAGCACGGCGCGCGCACCGTCTACCTCTGCCTGCGCGATCCGGCGGGCTTCCTGGCGGAAGTGCTCCGCTAGGCGTTGGGCGTCGCTGACGATCTTCTGCGCTTCCATCTCGGCCGCGACCTTGGCAGTGTCCTTGAGGTCGGCGATTTCCTTGTCGAGCCCGGACTGGCGGGCTTTGATTTCCGCGAGCTTCTGGGCGGCTTCGTCGTGGGCAGCCTTTGATTCCGCGAGGAGTTTTTCGTAGGCTTCCCGCTTCTTCGCCGCCGCCGCAATGGCGGGCTTGCGGAAGAAGTAAATCGCGAGAGCGAGAAAAATGGCGAAATTCGCGTACGGGAGAATGATCCCCATCAAGGGATCGACGTGCTCTTCATGCGCCGCACCCGTGGATTCGGCGTGTCCGGCGGTTTCTGCGTGCTCTTCCACTACTACCTCCGCGTGGCGTTTTTACGCCAATGCCAGCTTGTACACTTCGTCCGTCAAAGACTTGACGATGGCGGGAACCTTCGCTTTTTCCTGGGCGAGGTCCTGCCTGATTTGCGATTCGACTTCCGCGAGAAACTTTTTGCTTTCGCCTTCGGCCGCGGACAACGCGGCGGTGCGCTTGTCGATCGCGGCGTCGCGCGTTTTTTCGCGGGCTTGTTTAGCTTCCGTGATCGCGGTGTTCAGCTTCGCCGTGATGTCCAGCGAGACGCGGTCGGCTTCCGCGAGCAGCTTCACGGCTTCGTCTTTGCTTCCGACGGTGAGCTTTTCGCGCTTGTCGCGGAGTTCGAGAAAAGGCTCGACGAAGAGCTTCTTCACGACGGCGAGACCCATAAGGAAAACAACCGCCTGGACAGCAAGAACGGGAGGATTGGGAACGAGATTCAACGAGGCCATCAGTCCACCTGCGACACGTATAACTTGGGGCCTCTGAGATAACGTAAAATTGGACGGCTGCCAACACGATTTGGTCCGCGTTATCACACGGATTCCGTCGGATTCCGTCGCACGGCCGCGGTTTCTCCGGCCGACTGGCGGCCGAAGAATTAGTTAGTAATATTCAGAACTTGTGCCCAATAGCCCGGAGCAGGCGCTCGAGCTCCGCCGCCGAAAAATAAGAAATCTCGATTTTGCCGCGACTCGTGTTGCCTGCGAGCTTTACCTTCGTGTGAAGGTAGCTGCGCAGACTTTCCGTAATGTACTGGAGGTCGGCGTCGTCTTTGATGTTGCTTCCGGCTTTGGCGCCGGCCTTCGGATCTTTGAATGTCTTGCAAAGCTGCTCGGTCGCCCGGACGCTCAGACCCTTCTTGATCACGATGTCGCGGCAGCGAAGCATCAGCTTCTTTTCTTCGAGCGAGAGGATCGCCCGGCCGTGACCCATTGTCAGGCGGCCTTCCATGATGTCGTCCTGAATCTCGCGAGGGAGGGCCAGCATGCGGAGGGTGTTGGCGACCGTCGAGCGTTCCTTGCCGACCCGGTCGGCACACTGCTCTTGGGTGAGGCCATAGTCCTTGATCAAGGAGGCGTAGGCTTCCGCTTCCTCCATGATGTTGAGGTCGGCCCGCTGGATGTTCTCGATCAGGGCCAGGCGGAGCATGTCGTGCTGGGCCCCGTCCTTGATGATGGCCGGGA
>JAYVBB010000785.1:0-4684 GCA_043750715.1 Pseudomonadota bacterium
CAGCACGGTGGAGCCGGCGCCCTGGACGCCGAGCATCGACGGGATCATGTTGCAGTAGTCGACGAACGGGATCGAGCAGTGCACGAACTCGACCAGGAGGCTCGAGGCAAAGGGCTTCAGCGCCCGCGCCCACTCGCCGCAACCGACGGAGTTCATCGTGCGCACGCGGCTCAAGTCCATGACGACACGTTTGTCCTGGATCTTGCCGGCCAGCGCCTCGAGATCCTTGCCGACGCCCGCGACGATGTCGCCTTGGGCATCGACATACGTAGTCTGGTCCGTCCGGCGCATCGAGAAGTTCATACGAACATTTTTTCGCGTTCTAGCCGCGAAAGCAAGAGTGGGGCATTCTAGACGTATGACTTCTCCCGATACCGTCCTGTTCGACCGCGACTGCCCGCTCTGCCGGAGCCTGGCCGAGTTCGCGTCCGGCCGGACCGGAGGAGGTCTCCGCTTCCAGGCTTGGCAGGAGTTCCAAGCTTCGGGCGATGCCGAGGCGCTCAACGCCCAGGGCCTCCCGGCCGACCGGCTCCGGGTCCTGACGGGCGGCAAGCTCCTCGAAGGGGAGGGGGCCTGGGGTTACCTCCTCGCCTCGTACAAGGACCTGGCGGCCCTCAACTGGCTCGCCGCGAAGCTCGGCCTGTTGCGGACGACCGCCCGCGTCATGGATCGTTCGGGCGGGTTCCTCAGGAAGCTCTGCCTAAGATGCCCGTGAAAACCCTCTCTCATACGGCCGCAGCCGTCGACTGCGTGCGCCTCGATGCTCTGGTCGCGAGGCTCTGCGCCATCCCGCGCGGGAGGGCGAGGGGCCTGATCGCGTTCGGCGGTGTCGGCGTCAACGGCGCCGCGGAGGATGACCCGGCCCGTCTTGTCAAAAGCGGTGACGTGCTGGCGGTCCGCTTCGAGCCAGGACGCAAATACAAGGAGCCCCGCGAGGAGAGGGCGACCCGCGGCTTCGCGCAGGTCTACCTCGACGACGACCTGATCGTCGTCGACAAGGAGCCGGGGATTCTGACGGTGCCGACGCCGAACGGTGAAGCGAACACGCTGATCAGCTTGATTTCCCGGCATCTGGCGAAGGGCCAGAAGCGCCATCGCCCGGTGTCGGTCGTGCACCGGCTCGACCGCGAGACGTCGGGGCTGCTCGTCTTCGGCCGGACTCCGGTCATTGCCCGCCAGCTCAGCGACCAGTTCGCGGCGCACAAGCCCGAGAGGGAGTACGTCACGATCGTCACCGGCGTCGTCAAAGAGGACTCCGGCACGTTGCGCAGCCATCTCGTGACGGACAAATCCCTCAACCGGAAGTCCGACGACACGGGACGGGGAGAGCTCGCCGTGACCCACTTCAAGGTGCTCAAACGGGGCCGCGACTGGACCTCGCTCTCGGTCCGCCTCGAGACGGGACGCCGCAACCAGATTCGCATTCACATGGCCGAGCTCGGCCACCCGGTGCTCGGCGACGACCGCTACGCCGACGAGCACGCGAAGGTGCCGCGCGGCTGGCCGGCGGACCGCCTGGCCCTGCATGCGCGGGTGCTCGGATTCGTGCACCCGAAAACCAAGGCGCCGCTGCGCTTTCAGTCGCCGCTGCCCGCCCCGTTCGGAACCTTCGTCTAGCGTCGGTCAAGTTCTTCTGAGGAAGACGACCGTCAGCGGCAGGAGCAGCAAGGCGATGAGCAGCCCGCCTCCCGGACGCGGATAACCTGCGCCGACTTCGCCGCAGACCATTTCTTTCGGCTCGTCGGGCACGGCACTCGGATCCGGGTAGAGGTAGATCACGCCGGCCATGTCGTCGGCGCCGAGCCGCATGCCGCGCGCCGTGCGGGAGTAGCCCATCATCGCGTTGTAGTTGGTGTGCGCGTGGCCGAGACCCAGGCAGTGGCCCAGCTCGTGCGCGATCGTGTAGGCGAGATCCTTCGCCGTCGTCTTGGTGTCGGCGATCGAGACGTCGCAGTCCTTGATGATGGTCGGATCGTCCTCGTCGACCTGGGGCTTGGCGAACGCCGCCGTCGAGATATTGTTCGAGTGCTCGACGACGATCGAGTGCTGGCCGTCCTCGGAGTCGAGCGTGGCGTTGGTGCCTTCGCCGACTTCCAGCTGCACGTAGGCGTCGGGCACGTCGTTCCAGACGGCCATCGCGACTTTGAGGAGCTCCTCGAAGAACTCTTTGTCTTCGAGCGCCTCGAACTTGCCGCCGTCGAACTTCTCTTTTTCCTCGATGGTCGGCGCGTTGCCGTCCCAAACGAAGGTCACGACGGGCTGCGTCGGGGTGACGTCGAGCTTGGACTTGGTCGCGCCGAGCAGCACGAATCCCGAGAGCCACGGATAGAGCGCTACGAACGGCAAGACTTTTAGCACCGCGGTTTTCATCTCATCCTCTCCCTAAGTCGAAGCTGAGTCCGAGGCGGATGGCGTAGGGGCTGATCATGGTGTTGCTTTCGAAGTCCCAGCCGACTGCCTGTTTGATCTCGGCGTTGAAGTGCGCGGCGTTGACGCCGAACGACGTGTAGCAGCCCGGGCCGGTGCCGTTGGCGCTGATCACGAGGCCGCCGCCGAAGCCGACGTAGAGGTGCTCCATCTTGGAGCGGGCGCCGAACAGCAGGCCGGGCGTGATGGCGATGTTCGATTCGAAACCGCCCTTGGTGATCCACTCGACCTCGTATTCCAAAGGGTCGAACGGCGGGATGGACGTCGGGTTGGTGCCGCCCGTGCCGACGGACGGCGGGCCGATGTGGACTGTCAGCGTGCCGGCGCGAGCGGGAGCCGCGAACAGCAGAGCTAGGAGCAGGGCGGGAAGGCATTTCATTTGAGCGAGACTCCCGCGACGAGCGAGATCGCCTGCTTCCGGCCGGTCGACAGGAGCAAACCGCCGTTGATGCCGGCGGCGAAGATGTGAGAGTCCCACGACACCTGGAGGAAGAGCGGCCCGCTCTTGGGCAAGGACCAAGCGATGCCGTACACGGCTCCGGCGTTGAAGTTGTCTTCCGACTCGCTCGCGTCCTTGTCGGCGCCGTCGAAGGTGATGTCGGTCTTCTCGTCCATGAGGCACGGCCCGAAATGCGCCGTCAGCGTATTCGAATTGAACACCGACCAGTTCTTCACGAAATTGACGATGAAGGTCTGCTCCTTCACCGGTCCGAACTCGCGGCCGTAGTAATACAGGTTGCCGTCGAAATCGCGCGGAAAGCCGGCGTGCACCGTGGCGGCGGGGCGGACCCGGTCGTCGCCCTCTTCCATCGCGGCGAATCCCGCCGCGACCTCGACGGCGCGGGCAGGGAGCGAGCCCAGGACTGGACTTGCGCCGAACAGAACCAGTAGTCTTAAGCGATGAGCCAATCTCAACGTTTGAATCCTAATAAAGCCGAGATGTTGACCTTCCCGGTCGACAAGATCCTGGACAACAGCGCGACGGATTTCGATCTCTACATGGAAGTCGGCGGGAGGCTGAGCTTGTACGCGAAGGCGCCGTACAAGTGGTCGAAGGACGAGTTGAGTCGTCTGCTCGCGGACGGGCACCATCAGTTCTACTATTTTACCGCAGACCGGGACCGAGTCGAGGCCTACCGCTTAGTTCATCAAAAAGTGAAGATCGACACGACGTCGGCGCCGCCACTCCGGATCGTCAACCTCACCGAGGCCGCCGCCGAGCTGACGAAGATTCTCTATAACCACCCGCTGACCGCCGCCTCGATCGGCAAATTGGACGAAATCGCCAAATCGATGGTCGCCTGCGTCGAGGAGGACCCGAGCTGCGTCTCGGCACTTGGTAAGTTAGCCAACCACGACTACTACACCTACTACCACTCGGCGCGGGTAAGTGCGTACGCCTTGGCCATCGCCATGCACCTGTCGCAAAAAGACCCGGCCCGCCTCACCGAGCTCGCGACCGGGGCACTTCTCCACGATGTCGGGAAAAGCAAAATCGAGCTCGCCGTCCTGAACAAGCCCGGGGCGTTCACGCCCCAGGAGTGGGAACTGATGAAGCAGCACCCGGTGTTCGGCGAGGCGATCGTCTCCGATTCGCTGCTCGCCGTGATGCCGCGCCACGTCATCCTGTATCACCACGAGCGCTTCGACGGCACGGGCTACCCCCACAATCTGACGGAAAGAGAGCTCCTGGAAGAGGTCAAGATCGTCGCCTTCGCCGACGTCTTCGACGCGCTGACCACCAACCGCCCCTATCAGGTGAGCCGCACGCACTTCGAGGCGCTCGACTTCATCCACCACAAGCTCCTGAAAAACATGCATAAGGATTCCTACAGCGCGATGGTGGAGTTGCTGGCCCCGTCGAAGGTCAAGATCTGACACGGTAAAGAACGGTTGTATACGTTTTACGGCGTCGACGCGTTCAGTCTCCGGGGCATAAACCGACGGCTTCGATGCCGGCGGCGTGTTTCTGGCATTCGGCAGGCTCGACTCCCCGGTTTTATCCGAAGGTCGTTCAGCTCAACTACTCCTACGACCTTGCGAACGACGCGTGGTCGGCGCTGCCGATGAAGACCGAACCGTCGTATCAGGTTCTCAGCGCTGCACCGGTGGTCTGGACGGGTGAAAAACTCCTCCATGTCAGCGGAGTGGATCAAGGCAACAACCTCGGCATGACGTACTTTCTCAGCGCGTTCCATTTGGCATCAGGCGATTGGTCGCAAAAGGCGTTGGGCAGTGCCCGGACGAACTTTTGCGC
>JAYVBB010000786.1:0-1912 GCA_043750715.1 Pseudomonadota bacterium
GGAACGCCCCAGCCTCGTCGCCTCGGATCTCGCCGATGGCCAACCGGTCCGGACGGAGCCGCAATGCCTCGCGCATCAAGTGGGCGAGGCTGACGGCACCGAGTCCCTCGAGATTCGCGCGCCGCTCGAGTAGCCGGAAGGACGCCCCGCCGAGAGGTGGCAGCTCTGCTATCGACTCGACGACGACGATACGTTCCTTTGCAGCCAGCGCGCGAAGTAGCGCGCTGAGAAGCGTGGTCTTCCCGCTGCCGGTCGGCCCCGCGAGAAGGACGGGAATGCGGCGGCCGTAGACGGCGGCAAGCAACGCGGCGACGGCCGCGCGGCCGTCGTCGTCGCGCGCGAAGTCCTCGACCTGAATCTCGGCGAAACGGTGCCGCCGCAGGCAGACCACGGGACCGTCTGGAGCCAGCGGCGGGAGCACGGCATGCCACCGAAATAACTGATTTTGTAGGGTTCCTCCGGCGGAGCCGACGACCGGATCCAGTCGAACCCCTTCACCGTGCGCCAACGCCAGAAGCCAAGCCACCAGTGCGGAGCGACCCTCGAACAGAGGCGCTGACTCGCTCAGAGACTCGCCTCGGACGACCCAGACGCCGGTCGCGCCGTTGAGGAGGACCTCATCGACGCCTGCGTCGGCAAAGGGAGCTAAAACCGCCGCGGTCGTCGCGGCGTGTTCGGTTGTCGCAGTCGCAGCGATCGCTGCCGCCTCCGGGACCGTGGGTTTGAGACGAGCTAGGGGCTTCTTCATGGAGATCGCCTATCCTGCCTCCGGGGGGCTGAACCAGCGACATGGATGGCGCGCGATGCGTCTCTTGATCTTGGGCGGGACCGTGTTCTTGGGCCGGCACTTGGTGGATGCGGCGCTCGCCGCGGGTCACCAGGTCACGCTGTTCAACCGTGGCCGCACCAACCCAGAGCTCTACGCCGGCACTACGGCCCTCACCCTCTTCAAAGGGGACCGCAACGCGCCCGACGACCTAAGGCGGTTGGCCGACGGCCACTGGGACGTCGTCGTGGACACGTGCGGCTACTTTCCGCGGCAAGTGAAGCTTGCGGCTGCTGCGTTGCGCGGGCGCGCCAAGCGCTACGTTTTCGTGTCGTCGATCTCGGCGTACGAAGATCCGTTCGGTGTGCACGATGAAAACGGCACGCTCGCGACGCTGCCGGATGGCGCGTCGATCGCGGACGCCGAGGAAAAGATCACCGGCGCTTCCTACGGCCCGTTCAAGGCCGCTTGTGAAACCGCGGCGCGCGAGGCGTTCGGGCGCGACGCGGTGATCGTCCGCCCGGGACTCATCGTCGGGCCGCACGACGCGAGAGACCGCTATACCTATTGGATTCGCCGGGCCGAGCGCGGCGGTCGCGCGGTCGCGCCGAGCGACGGCAGCCGTCTCGTGCAGTACGTCGACGTGCGGGACTTGGCGGCTTTCATCCTCACTCTCGCCGATCATGCGGACGAGGCGCTAGGTGACCCCGTGTTCACCGTGACGGGACGTTCGGTCTCGTTCGCGAGCTTTCTCCGTGACGTCGATGCTGCGACCGGCAGGGAGACCAAATGGACTTGGGTTCCCGAGGCGACGTTGCTCGCGCAAGGAGTCGCTCCCTGGATGGAGCTGCCGCTCTGGATCGACGGACGCGATCAGCTTCTGAAGGTCGATCGCGCCGTCGCCGCGGGGCTGAAGCTGCGCCCAGGCGTGGAGACCGCTCAGGCTACGCGCTCCTGGGACCTCGCACGCCCGCAGGACGCTGCTCTGAAGGCGGGGCTGCCAGCCGAGCGTGAGGACGAGGTGCTGCGGGTGCTCGACGACCAACCACTCCTCGATCCGCTCGTCGGCACCACGGTGCGCGCAAATGGCAGCACCGACTACCCCGTGCCAGTTCACGACTTCCGTTTCACGCGTTACGACGTGGA
>JAYVBB010000787.1:0-4082 GCA_043750715.1 Pseudomonadota bacterium
ATGGCAATACAGTGACCATTCCTGCAAGTGCATCGGATACAACTGCTGCGAACCCAGACGATATCACCTTCGCGGTTGGAAACCTAGCCACGGGAGTAAGCAACACTACCATCAACATTGTCGCAGCGATCCTACCAGCTTCGACGGCAGCACTAGTGAACAGTGCGGTGATCAGCACTACCGATACGGCTACGACAGAAACACCGACCAACAACAATGCGGCCTCGGTCACATTCGGAGGGCGTCAGCGGGTCGTCGAGGCCGGCGATGATTTGCGTAGGGACGGTGAGCTTGCCCAGGTGGTCACCCGCGGCAAACCGGGTGTATGCCGCCAGGTGCCCGCGCATCGCGGAGCGCGGCGTCAGGTGCTTCGCCTGCTCGGCGAAAATCTCGAGCAGCTCGTCCCAATGCTTTGCCGTCGTTTCCTTGCCCATGCAGACGTGCCAGGTCGCCACGAAGTAATCGAGGAGCTTCTCGCCTTTCGGTTCGGAGAGCGCTTTGAGGACGTCGGGTCCCGGAGAAGTGTAGTGCGTTCCGCCCGCGGTGGACGCAATGAGCGTGAGCTTTGCGAGCGGCACGAGTTGGCGCAACGCGACGTCTTGAGCGATGCATCCGCCCATGCTGTAGCCGACCAGATGCACGGGCGTCTTGAACACCGCGCGGACGACTTCCGCGACGTCGTCCGCCATCGCCTCGATCGAGAAGTCTTCGCTCCGTTCCGGTTTGAGGCTCTGACCGGTGCCGCGATTGTCCAAAACCAGATACGAATGACGCGCGCCGACTCGCGCGAGAAAGCGTTCCCCCCAACTTGCGAGTCCGCCGGCATATCCCATGATCAGGACCAGGGGAGGTTTCCCGGGTTCCTCCGACCATTCGAAATGAATGCCGCGAGGCGAGCGGCCAACTCGACGAACCATCTTAGTTTTCGGCCAAATCCGAGAGCAGCACGAACAGATCCGGACGGCGGAAGCGGACGTCCAGACCGAGCGGCTGGATTTTGCGGCGCAAATTAACCAAGTGCACGTCCAACGCCTTGGCGGACAGACGGGCGGCGCCCCAAACTTTTTGTAGCAAGTCCTTACGACTCAGGCTTTGGTTCGCCGCGTCGTGGATCGCCGTCAGAATGTCGAACTCGCGCGACGTGAGCGAGTCGGAGCGCTTGCCGAGGCGGACGACGGTCTTCGTCAGCTTGTCGAGCACGGTGCGGTCCGCCTGTGCCTGCGCGGCCGGGCCGAGTGCCTTTTCGACTTTGGCGATCAGCTCCGCGCTCGGAAACGGCTTGGTGATGTAGTCCTTCACTCCGAAAGCGAAGCAGAAGCGGAGCGTCTCGATGTCTTGCACCGACGACACGACGATCACCGGAACGTCATGCAGACGCGGGCTTTCCTGGGACTTCATGAGGCTCAGGAAGGTGCGCTCGGGAAGCATGAGATCGGCGAGCACGAGATCGACGGAGCCGGCGGGCGCGTGTTCGAGAGCGTGACGGAAGTCCTCGACTTTCGAAAAGAGCCGAAGCTGAAACACGGGCGCGAGGATTTCCTCGATCACCAGCTGCATGCCTGGATCGTCTTCGATCGCCCAAATCGCGGCGTTGCTCTTCACGCTAAATTCGCCTCCATCGCGCACGGTGCGGCGGCCATGCTAAACGATTGACTGCAAGATGTAAATGTGTGTTAACCAAGTAAAGAAATGACGAGTTTGACCCCCACCGACCGAGCGGCAGCGACCTTCGAACTGGCCGCCGCGATGAATCACGAGCACGGCAATCTCCTCGCCGCCTTGAAGGCGTGGATCGATGCGCCGGGTCTCGGCATGCCTGCCCAGGAAGCGCTCGGTCATGCCGCGAAAATCGTCGAGAAAATGAGCCGATTGCAACGCGCCGAGCAGCTTTGCGTGGCGGGCCTGCAAAACGAGGCTCTGGAGTCGATCGCGCTCGACGAGCTCCTTGGCCATGCCCTCGTGCTGGCGTCGCCGAGACTGAGGGCGCGAGGCGTGACGGTGGCGGTCGATCAGCCCGACGTCCCGCCGCGGCTTTTCTGCAATCCTGGCAAGACGATCGCCGATTTGTTCTTCCTGCTCCTCCGGGTCGCGGGTCGGCCTGAGTCCGAGATCGTCACGCTGGTCGTTTCGGCGGACCTTTTGGGGGACGACGTGCAGGTCACGGTCTTTCTCGAGGCTGCGCCGAACGGCCGCGAGTCGCTGCGGATTCCCGCCGAAATGCGGAAATAGCCAAGTCCCCGTCTTTTAGGCGCAAGCCCGGGCACCGATACGGAAACATGCGGAAAAGCGTGCCTTCGTCGAGTCGCCAATCGTGGTACCGGGAACCGAACGTCGGTCTCCGGAAGGCTACGATCATATCCGTCATATGCTTCGCGGCGGTCGCGTCGTTCGGCGGTCTGCCTGCGGCGCGCCAGATCATCGGCGAAAACGCCGAGACGCTGTCGTTCAGTGCGCGGGAACTCGTCACGGGATCGCCGGCGCTTTCACCCCAGCTCAAACTCGTCGTGTTCGACGACAAGACGATGGCGTCGCTCCAAGCCACCGAGCTGAACGGCTTCGGCTGGGCGAAGCTGCTCAAAGCGATCGCCGCCCAGCATCCGTCCGCCATCGTCATCGATCAGATGTTCGGCGTTTCGTTCCCCGCCGACGAAGCCGCGGCGTTTCGCTCGGCTTTGAACCTCGGCGTTCCCGTCACCGTCGCCGCGTTCAACTCGCGCTACGCCCTTCCCGGTCGCCCGCCGCTCCACCTCCGCCCCGAGCATCGCACGAGCGAGATCGTAAAGGATCCGGAAGGTGGTTCAGCCTGGATTCCGCGCGATTTCCAGAAGATCTACGGACCGGCCGCCTCGCTCGAGCCGCATTTCGCGCATGTCGGTCACATCGAGCGCGAGCGCTTCCGGTTCCGTCCCTTCCTCTCGTCTTCGGAAGAAGTCATGCTGCCGCTCGCTCCGTTTTACGTAGGCAGCGGCGTCGCCGTCACCAAGGACGGCCTCTTCGTCAACTGGCGCCACGTGCCCGTCGGCCTCGACGGAACCATCCTCCCGAACTTCCGCCCGATGCGCTCTTTCATCAGGCAGACTTTCAGCGTCGCCAATTTGTTGAAGGGCAGCGACGAAGACACGATGGACGCTAAAATCAAAGGCGGCGACGTCGTCCTGATCATCCCGCAGTTCGCAACCGGATCGACCGACTTCAAGGACACTCCGCTCGGCGTCATGCCTGGAGGGCTCGTCATCGCGTCCCTCGTCAACAGCGTGATGACGGGCGACTGGCTTACTCCGTTCGGCCGAGAGGAAGTGTTCGCGGGGCTGGGAGTCCTGTTGGGACTGGTGCTCGCGCTCGCTTTGAGCGGTCGCCGCTTCTGGGCGGGATTCATCGCGGCTTCCGTCGTCGTCGTTTGCGGTGGGCTTGCTGCCTTCGTCTATCAGGGAATCGTCATGCCGTGGCACGCCACGCTCGCCGGATGCCTGCTGACCGGCTGTGCGCTCACTTTCGAGAAACTCCGCGTGGCGGAACTCAAGGCGCAGTCGCTGCGGGCGGCGTTCGCGAAGATGATGGCCCCCGAAGCCCTTAAACGCATGGTCAGAGACCCGAGCCGTGTCGACGTCGCTCCCGCGCAGCGTGTCGTGACCGTGCTGTTCATCGACATCGTCGGCTTCTCGATCCGCCCGAAAGAGCAGGAAGCGTCGGAAGTCTTCCGGGACCTGAAAGAGCAGCTCGGCGAAATGATCACGCTCATCCACGAGCACGGCGGCGTCGTCGACAAGACGCTCGGCGACGGCATGCTCTGCTTCTTCGGGTACAGCTACGACGGCGAGGTCATCGAGAATCAGGCGGATCAGGCGATGCGCTGCGCCGTCGAGATGCAGCGCGAGAACGTGCGCCGCTGCGTCGACGCGGCGCGTGCCGGCAAGCCCATGCTCGCCTTCCGCATCGGCCTCAACACCGGCGCGGTCTACATCGGCGACATCGGCACCGACGAGCGCCTGGATTTCACGGTGATCGGCAACGAAGTCAATGTCGCCTCGCGGATCGAGGAGAGGTGCAGCGGCCTGGGCGAGCGGCTGCTGATGAGCCAGGCA
>JAYVBB010000788.1:0-3739 GCA_043750715.1 Pseudomonadota bacterium
GTCGAAGTTCGTCGACGACAAGTGGATGCAGGACAACCGCTTCACCGGCGTCAGAACCATCGAGGGCCAGGTCTCGAGCCTCGTCAAAACGAAGTCGCAGGTCATCACGCAAAAGCATTCCGCGACGGTCGGCGAGGCGATCTCGCTGATGACGTCGAAAGGGATCTCGCAGATTCCGATCACGCACGCCGGCAGCCTCATCGGCATGGTGAAGGAAGAAGACATCCTGAAGTACCTGTCGTCGGGCGAGGTGTCGACCAACTCCCCCGTCGTAGACGTCATGGACCGCGCCGTGCCGACGGTCGAGGAATCGACCCCGATCGGCGCGCTGCAGGAAATCCTGATGTACTCGTCATCGGTGGTGATCATCGACGGTCAACGCCAGCCGAAGCAGATCGTGACCAAGATCGACCTCGTCGACTGGCTCTGCAAGAACATGAAGAACTGATCAAGGCCAGGCGAGCGCTTCCGCCTCGGCGTCAGCTTCTTCACCGCGGTGATCCCCCGCAAGGAACGCACCGAGCCATGCGGCGACGGCAGCGAATTTTACAAGGGCTACAGTCACAACGTGATCGTGACGAGCTTTCTCAGCGGGATGATCGGCATCGTCTACTGAAAATCAGCCGGCCCGGCGCAGCGCGTGTTTCCACAGCAGTTGCTGCGAGTTGATATAGTCGCCGTTGAGGCGGCGGAACCGCACCGCGAGCTCCTCGGCGCAGGTCTTGAAGAACCGCACTTGCAGGTCGTCGCCGGCGTCGGCCAGGAACTTGTTGAAACTGTCCGCCTCGAGGAGGAAGAGGTAGCACGTCGTCTCGGCGGCGACGGTAGCCGAGCGCGGCGCGGTGTCGAAGAGGGACAGCTCGCCGAAATTGGCGCCTTCCTCGAGCATGGCCAGCCGGAGCAGACTCCCGGCCACGGGGTCGGTCTTGTACACGGAAACGCGGCCGTAGAGCAGAATGTAGAGCCCGCGGGTCGGCTCGCCTTCGATCACGGCGTTCGCCTTCGGCTTCAGGTTCACGACGCGGCCGATGCTGTAGAGCATTGCCAGTTCGTCGTCGGTAAAACGGCCGAACAGCGAGATGTCTTTGAGCTTTGCGGCACCCCATACCGGGTTCTTGAACAGCTGGACGAGCTCCTGCGGGTTCTGGCCCACTTCCTCGAAGCGTTTGGTCTTGGCCATGTCAAGCCACCATGCTGGTGTCGCTGTCGACGCCGACGGTTTCCTGCTCTTTTTCCGCTTCCGTCTCGGCCGACTTGTTGAAGATCATATCGTTGATGTCGAGCAGGTTGATCACGCCGTTGTTGGCGAGCGCGCGGATCCTGCCCAGCACCTTCATCTCGACCAGCCGGAAGCTCTGCTCGTCGAAGCCGCGCACGTTCGTCAGGTCCTCGATCCAGCTGTTGGCCAGCTCGTCCGGAGCCTTGGAAAGGATCAGGGCACGGATGTGCTCTCTCGTGCCGGCCAGGAACGTCAGCAGGTCTTCACGCTCCATACCCATGATGATCTCGAGGAGATGGCCGTCCTTGAGGTATGGCATGATTTCCACGGTGACCAGCTTGATCTTGATACCGCGGGCCGCATCGGGGTTGGTTTCGACGAGGTTCTGCATGAGTCCGCGCTGCTCCGAGAGCTCCGCCTTTTCCAGCAGGTCGAGCAGGATGTCGCTCGAGCGCAGGTTCTCGGTGTCGAACTCCGGCCGGCTCGTGACTTTCTTGTGCAGGGCTTTGGCGACGTTGGAAAGGTATTCCTTCGGGATGGCGTCGGCGCGGCAGAGTTCGCGCATCAGGTCGACCTTGCCTTGGCCGGCGTACATGTCGAACACGGCGCGGCGGCGACGATGGTCCAGCTGGGTCAACACGATGCTTTGGACCTGCGCCTTTTCCTCGGAGATCAGGTTGTAGATCTGCGTCGCGTCGAGCTTCAGCAGGAAGTCGAACTTGTCCATCTGCTTCCGCGTCAGAACGCGGATTTCGTTGGCGGTGACGCGCGTGCGGAGCGACTGAAGGTGACGATGCTCTTCCTCGGGCTCGAACGAGAAGGTCGACTTGTGGTAGTACTCGCTGAGTTCGTAGAGGTCCCGCTGCAAGTTCGGGTCGCCGAGCAGCTCGAAGATCACGAGATGGCCGAAGATGTGCACGTAGCGGGCGGTTTCCTCGACGCCTTCCTCTTGCAGAAGGCGCGAGAACGTCTCTTTCGCGACGCGGGGCGAGTCGAGAAACGCTTTGATCAGCTCCTCGCGGATCTCCTCGTTCCTCATGCGGAGCGACATGTCCTTCCGCTGGACGTCCGACATGCCTGCGCCGCGGCCCTGGGATTCGTTGGGCTTGGCATCCGAGGTCGCGCCGGCACGGGTCGGCAACGACTGGCCGGCCTCGAGCATCATCAGGCGAGCGTCGCGGTTGGCTTGGTTGATTTTCATGATCACGCCGATGATCAGCCCGGCGATCAGCATCAAGCCCGCAGCGTAGGCGGGATACTTCCACGAATTCTCGTCCGAGCCGCCGTCGTCCTTGCTGCTGTTGTTCAGCGCTTCTTTCGACGAATTGGTCGTGATCACTTCCTTGGTGCCCGCCATCTCGCGGAAGATCTTGAGAGTCTGGCGCAGCTTGTCGAGACCGAACGGGTCTTCGGAGCGACGGTCCTCCTTCTCTTTCTTCTTAGCGAACGACTCGGGGAACTGGGTGACCGTGACGTCGAGGTTGAACGGCGAGACGAAACGGGTCTTCGCTTTCATGACGTTGGTGATCTTGGCCCGGTCCGAGGCCGGAAGCTTCTGGTCCATGCTGACGCCGACGTCGACGCCTTCGACGCGGAGAATGGCTTCGCCGCTCTTGTCGCGGACGAGCTCTTCCGGTTGCAGATCCGTCGCCTCGTCTGGCGTGACGAGCTTGCCGTCGACGGCGACTTCGGCCAGCACGCACTCTTCGGGGCAGTACGTTTCGATGACTTTTTCGATCGCGTTGGCGACGTGCGCCTGGAGGGCGCGCTTCAGCTGCTCTTCTTTCGCCGCCGACTGGCCGATCTGCGGGATCGTCACCGGCTTCCAGACGATGTCGACGGTGGTGCCCATCGTTTGCAGATTGTTTTTCAGGATGCTGAGCAGGCGGTCGCGGTTGACGTTGGTCACGCGGTCGTCGACCTGGATGTCGGCCTGGATTTTGGAAATGAATAGGTTTTTGCCGGCGTCGTCGCCCGACACGCCCTCGAAGCCGATGTCTTCCGACTCACCCACCTGCTCGTCGACGTCGACTTTCACGTCGACGATCATGCACGCTTCTTTGCAGTATTGAGAGAGCAGCGGATTGATCCGGCTCTTGACGTCCAGAATCGTTTCCTGCCGCAGCCTCTCGAAGTTGCCGGGCGTCGCGTCTTGAGCGAGCGCCGTCCCTCCGGCAAGAGCCAGGGCGAAAGCGGCGAAGATGGGGCGCAGGGACTTCATCACCCGTCTCTTCGGCGTCTAAATACTCGACTTAACTGGGTAATATTTGCCTACCGTCCAGCAAGCGACGTTGCTTTTGGCCAGCGCGAGTTTGGTGAGTTCACCCTATTGTTCCAGCGTTGAGACTGACTTGACTGAATTTGCAACGTTCACCGTGAACGTTGCAACCCTAGTCAATTGCTTCCGCTCTAAAGAAGGGCCCTCCACCGAAGCCTCCCCCGCCCTTCGTCAACACATCGGCCGTCATCGGTGTGACAGTCGGCATCGAAGTAGCAGCTTGTGCATCGGGGCTTGCGGAC
>JAYVBB010000789.1:0-2546 GCA_043750715.1 Pseudomonadota bacterium
GCCATCAGCTATGACCGCTTCCATGTCGTTGCGATGGCCGTCGATGCAATGGACAAGGTGCGCCAGGCCGAGATGCGCGACGAGCCCAAAGCGGTGGCATCGCCAACGGCGACATGGTGACCATGACGCTGATCCAGGGCGTGATCAACGCGTTCGTGATGTTCTTCGCCAGGATCGCGGCTTTCGCGGTATCGAGTGCCATGCGGGGCAACGACGAGCGGTCCCCGTCATTCCTCATTCAACATGGCCTGGTGATCCTGTTCGACATCGTCTTCGGCATCCTCGGCTCGCTCGTCGTATTCTATTTCTCCCGCCAGCGGGAATTCCGGGCCGACCAGGGCGGCGCGACGCTCGCGGGTCGTGATAAGATGATCCAAGCTCTCGAAAAGCTGAAGAGGACGAGCGAGCTCATCGATCGCCGTCAGGAATCCTTGGCGACCTTGAAGATCGCCGGCTCGCCGAAAGGGTTCATGGCGCTGTTCATGAGTCACCCGCCTCTCGAAAAGCGGATCGAGCGCCTGAGGCAGTTTGCGACCTGATGCTGTAGCACCCGAAAGGAGCTCCCCGTGATCCGTTCCGGCAACCCGGCCCTCAAAGGCGACATCTTCACCAGACACGGCGCCATCGGCGTCACCGATACGATGACCGTCCAGGGCACGGCGACGAAGACGATCATTCTTCTCGCGCTTCTGACGCTCGGCGCATTTTTCACCTGGCGCGAGTTTTTCTCGGGCAACGTTCAGATGGTGATGCCTATCGCCATCGGCGGTGCGGTCGTCGGCACGATCCTGGGCTTGGTAACAATCTTCAAGAAGACGTGGGCACCGGTCACGGCCCCCCTCTACGCCATCGCCGAAGGCCTGATGCTCGTCGGCATTTCGGCGACGTTCGAGCTGCGCTACCCGGGTATCGTGATCCAAGCCGCCGGTCTGACGATTTGCGTCTTCGCGGCCCTTCTCGTCGCCTATAAATCCCGTCTGATCCAAGCCACCGAGAACTTCAAGCTCGGCATGGCGGCGGTCATGGGCGGGATCATGATCCTCTATCTCGTGATGTTCGCGCTGAGCTTCGCCGGCATCCAATTCACGATGCTTCACGACTCGGGCCCGATCAGCATCGGCTTCAGCGTCGTCATCTGCGTCGTCGCGGCGCTGAACCTCGTCATGGACTTCGACTTCATCGAGAGCGGCGAGGCGGCGGGTGCCCCGAAGTACATGGAATGGTACGGTGCTTTCGGCCTGCTCGTGACGCTCGTTTGGCTCTATATCGAGCTGCTTCGACTGCTGAGCAAGCTCAACAAGAAATAAACGATCGCTTTACCGCGAAGACGTCACGGACTCGCCGAAGGGGCAGGACCAAAGGCGGTCGTCCTTTTGCCAACGGCAGGGATGAATCGCCGGAAGGTGCGGGCCGATAGGGTCGGGCTCCCCGTCGACGAGCGGCCGCGGCTTGAACTTCACGCGGCCGTTGTGAACGGCAAGAGGAACGAGCTCGAGAAGGCCACGCGACAGCCGGACTGCCATGCCTTCCTGGCCGGCGCCGTCGGGCAAGGACCCGAAGGCGAAGTTGCCGAGTGAATAGAAAATCGGCTGCTCTTTGTAAATTTCGACATCCTGGAGCTTGTGCGGATGGTGACCGATGACCAGACGGGCCCCCGCGTCGATCGCGCGACGGGCGAGCTCGCGCTGGTAGGGCATGATCTGGTTCGACAGTTCCTGGCCCCAGTGAAACGTCACGATCGTGTAGAGATTGGAGTCGGCGCAGGCGCCGACGTCCCGCTCGAGCTCGTCCATCGTCGCCGAAGCCGTTCCAGGCGTGGTTTGGCCGGCCCAGAAGCTCTGGGGCAGCGTGCGGGAGAAAGCAAGAATGCAGTAACTCCGGCCCGAGGCGGAAACGATCACGGGTCTCGACGCCTCCTTCCGGTTTCTGCCCGCGCCCGTGTAGGAGATGCCCGCCGAGGTCAACGCGACCTGGGTGTCGAAGACTCCCTGATAACCGTAGTCCATGGCATGGTTGTTCGCGAGAGTCGCGACGTCGATGCCGGCAAGCCGCAGGATGGGCGGCAATTCGAAAGGCATCCGCAGAAGAAACTGCTTTAGCTCCGGGGGGACGAAGGCCGTTGTCACCGGTCCTTCGAGGTTGACGACGTTGTGCATCGCGGATTGAAGAAGCCCCTTTACTCCGCTGAAAACAACGGGGTTCGCCGCGGTCGTCTGCGTTTGCGCTAGCACGCGTTCGGGCACGTAGACGTCACCGAAAAACTGCAGGTCGGCGTCGGCGGCGAAGGCGGCAGGTGCCAAGAGCAGGAAGAGCAGGAGAGAGGCTGATTTCGTCATTTCGGGTCTTGCATCAAGTCAGGATTGTCTTGGTCCGGACATCGCGCGTATCCTAGCCCATTCCGGAGAGATGGCCGAGCGGCTGAAGGCGGCGGTCTTGAAAACCGTTATACCGAAAGGTATCGGGGGTTCGAATCCCTCTCTCTCCGCCAACCCAGATCCCGCGAATCCCCAGGCAGACCCATTCGTCCCAGATCCCGCGAATCCCCA
>JAYVBB010000790.1:0-3466 GCA_043750715.1 Pseudomonadota bacterium
AAGGACCGCCAGCTCGGCGAGTTCATGCTGCGCGACCTCCAGGTACAGGTGAAGATCTGGGTGCCCGAAGCGGTCTGGACGTTCTCGAACGGCGCCACGGTCAAAGCAGTGATGCGAGCGGGGGCCGCCAACGAATACGGACTAACGAATCTGAAGCCCGCGGTTCTCTACACCCGTTACGAGCAGCTGAAATGATCGACCTGACGCAGCCGTTCCCGCAGGATCCTGCGTACCATGCCTTCGCCGACCAACGGGCGTGGCTCGACGTGCCGAATTTCCAGAACGTCGCTTCGAACCTGCCGTTCCTCATCGTCGGCTTCGCGGGCCTTTGGGCGATGCGCCGGGCCGCGCCGGGACGCGAGAACGCCGCCTGGGTGGGCCTCTTCCTCGGCGTCGCGCTGACCGCTCTCGGCTCGTCCTACTATCATTGGAGCCCGACCAACGCGACGCTGCTCTGGGACCGCCTGCCGATGGCGCTCGCCTTCATGGCGCTTTTCGCCGCCATCATCGGGGAGCGCGTCAGTGAGCGGCTCTATCGCCTGCTGCTCGCGCCGCTGATCGCCAGCGGCTTCGCCAGCGTCATCTATTGGTACGTGACCGAGACGGCCGGAAGCGGCGACCTGCGTCCTTACATCGTCGTGCAGTTCTTTCCGCTGCTCGCCATTCCGGTGATCATCGCGCTCAGACCGGCGAAGTACACGCACACCAGCTACGTGTTCTACGCGCTAGGATTTTATCTCTCGGCGAAGGCGCTGGAAGTCTTCGACCAGCAGGTCTTTGCTTTGCTCGGCGAAACGGTAAGCGGTCACGCGTTGAAGCACGTGGCCGCGGCTCTTGGATGCTTCTTTCTCTACCTCATGTGGGTGCGGAGAAAACCCGTGCGATTCGCAAGTCATGCTGTCTAACGCTGCGGCCGGCCAGGTCAAGTTAGGGCAACGGCGGCAACAACGATGAGGGCGGCGTATAGGACGCTGGTTCGGAGATTCGCCGCCCTCATGTGGGTGAAGAGCTAGCCTTCGTCACGGGTTTTTTATGTCGAGGTAGAAGCGCTTCTTCGCCGTCGGCTTGTCCGCGCCCTTGTTCCAGATCTGGATGTAGGCGAAGTCGGAGCAGCTGCCGTCCTGGCGGTTGACCGCGTCGCAGGTGCCCTTGACTTTGAGGGTCAGAGCCAGCACTTCGTCTTGCGAATTCAGCACGTGCACTTCGGGTTCCTGGTCTTCGCCGAGCCAGTCGATGGCGCCTTGCAGCGGGCCCGAGTTGTAGAAGATCTTCACTTCCACCGGGAAGACGTAGTGGAAGCTGGTGCCGTCCTTGACTTCGACGGTCAGCTCCTCTTCGTGGACGGCGTCGGGAGCGAGCGTCAGCTCGATCTCGTTGCCGCGCGAGCCCGGGCCGCCGGCGACGACGAGTTCGCCGCCGTGCTTGATTGCGAAGGTGCCGCGGTCGGCTTCCGCGGCGAAGTTCCGCGACTTCAGGGCCTGGTCGATCACGGCCGTCATCTCGCCGGCGCGGCGGACGCCGCGGCGGCCCAGCGAGTCGGCGAACTTCATGTGGGAGAACCAGGCTTCCGCGGTCAGGGCCGGGTGGTCGCGGCAGAGGCGCATCGTCTCGAGCACCAGGTCGACGACCTTCTTCAGGCCGGCGCGGCCGTGCTGCTGCAGCGCCAGGTCGAGAATGTCCTTCATCGTGCCGCCGTAGGCTTCGCCGTCGTCGTGCACTTCGTTGGTCAGAAAGAAGCCGGTGCGGTTGATGATCCGTTGGTCTTGGATGCCGGGGAACGTCTTGCCGGTGGTGGCGGCTTGCAGCACCATTTCGGCGACGAAGTCGGCCATGCCTTCGGAGAGGCCGCCGGTGTCGGCGAGGTTCAACTGGTTGCCCATCAGACGGTCCATCACGCCGTGGCCGAGCTCGTGCCAGATCGTCGTGTTGTCGCGCGCCATGTTGAGCTGGCTGGGCGTGTACGTCGTGAAGTTGATCGTGTCGTCGGTGTAGTAGGCGTTGTCCTGCGACTCGATGTCCGGGTCGAAGAGGAAGGCGTGGAACGGGCGGTCGCCGAGGTCCGGGTCGGTGAAGCCGAGGGGACGCAGCGAATCGAACAGCTGGTTGATCGCGAAGTAGACCTGCACTTCGTCGAAGCCGTTGTTGATGTAGAGCGCGGGGTTGTGGTTCTGGTCGCGGGTCGCGTCGCGGTCGTAGGCGGCGCGGCGCGAGTCGAGGGTCTTGCCGAGGAATGCCGCGCGCGGCGTGACCTGCCAGTCGTCCTGATTCGGGACTGCCGACCACTGGTACATGATTTCCGGGGACAGGACCTGGGGCAGCTCGACGCCGGGGAATTTGGTGAAGGCGTCGGGGTAGATATTGATCGTCGCGTAGCGGCCGGACAGGCGCGCGCCGTCGGACAGACGGTTCGGCTGCAAGGGAATGCCGTCGTGGAGCGCCTTGGCGTCGCGGCGGAGCTTTTGCATCGACCAGAAGCCCGCGGCCTGGCCTTCGTCGGTTTCGCCTTTGACGGAGTCCTGCTTGCTCCAGAGGTACTGGCGGGAGCGGAGCACTTCGTACGGGTCGCCTTCGGGACGCGCGACGCTCCGGCTCAGGTACTTCAGCTCGCGGCGTTCGCGCGCGAGTTTTTCGGTCTTGTATTCTTCGTAGACGGGGAAGACGAGTGCCGGGACGGAGAACTCCCGGAGCGCGCGCTCTTTGTCGGCGAGGTCGCCGCGCGGGTAGAGCTCGTAGCTTTGCTTCAGCACTTCGAGCGTCAGCGCGTCTAACGTCAGGCGGTGGACGCCGCGGTGGGCTTTCACCGTCACGCCGAAGACGAGGCGGCCGGCTTCCCAGTACGGTTTGGCCGCGACGTCGCGGGGCATCGAGTCGGCTTTGGTCTGCACGAGCGCGCGGGCTTTTTGCAGCGCGGCGCCTTCTCTCGCGAGGTCCAGAACCGCTTCCATTTCAATGACTCCGCTCGGCGCGGCGGCGGCGTCGACTTGCGCTTCGAGCTGGATCAGGTCGCCGCGGCGGCCGGTCCAAATGCGGACGGCCATGTTGCGGACTTCGACGTTCTGGACGATCTGGTCGTAACGGCGGTAGTGGTTGAACGCGAGCTCGCGGTCTTCGCCTTGCTTGAAGTCCTGCTCGGTGAGGGCCAGGCCCGTCTCGGCGTTGAGCCGGCCGAGCACGTGCGCCAAATCGGCCTGTTTGTCTTCGGCTCCCGTCCACCGGACGGATTTCGGTTCCGCGAGGGCGGAGCTGGTAATCGTGCCGGCAATCATCCACGCGGCGAGCGCCGCTACGAAACGGACGGTCATGGATCTTCCCACCTTGATTTTTGAGACTGTTTTGGGTTCCTGAGCATGCGGAACGGGGGGTTGCGCCGCAATCTAGCAGAGCCTCGTTAACGGTGCAACCCGGGAGTCGGGATATAATCAACGTATCGATGTACAACTACGGAAAGCCGGAAAAGGTGCCGCTC
>JAYVBB010000791.1:0-1798 GCA_043750715.1 Pseudomonadota bacterium
CATGCAACACATGGTACAACTTTTTGATGTGCGTCTTCACCGTTTCCGGCGATATAACCGTGACATCATCACTCCCTTAGGGGCGTCGAGCGCGGCGCATTCAACCATAACTTGGCCAACTGGTCAATTTGTATTTGGTTCCCTGCCAATCCTGGGCCATACTCGCCGCTTGATCAGCGTAGCGTTGGGAGTGACCATGCCGACCCCCGAAAAGACCAAGCGCGTGGCTTTGGGCCGTCCATGGCTCGATCCCGCCCCGGCGGGCCTCGAGGCGCCTCAGCTCCTCTGCAATCTGAAAAAATCCCTGAGCTGCTGCGGCGGCAAAGGCTACCAGATCACGGTGAAGAGCGCCCTGGCGCACGCCGAGACCTGCAAATGCCTGAAGGAATGCCCGTCCTGCTTCGGCCGGGCGCGCCAGATGTCGGGCAACGACTCGAAGTCGTGCAAGAACCCGGCACCGAACACCGTCGCCAACCTGATCAACTCGGCGATGATCCCGGCGCGCTACGCCGAGGCCGAGCTCGGCAAATTCAGCAACTTCTCGGGTAACGGCAAGGACGTACTCGAAAAGATCCAGCGTTGGAAGACCGGCTTCAAAGCGACCCGGAGCATGGGCTTCGTGATCGAAGGCGCCGTCGGCGTCGGCAAGACTTACGTGCTCGCGGCGTTGGCCAAGGAATTCGCCGAACGCGGGATGAGCGTGAGGTTCACCGACTTTTTCCAGCTGCTCGGAATCCTCAAAGCCGGCTTCTCGGAAGGCAAGGCGGATTCGACGCAGCTTTCGCCGTTGATCCATGTCGACGTGCTGTTCGTCGACGAGCTCGGCAAGGGCCGCAACAACGAGTTCGAGATGACGATCCTCGATCAGTTGATCACCGGCCGCTACAACCAGAACAAGACCATCATCGCGACGACCAACTACAAGCTCGACAACCGGGACGGCAAGCGCCAAAACGCGCAGCGCGACCTCGAAAGCTATCAGTCGTCGGGCAACGAATTCAATACCGGTAGCTTCGACAGCCTCGAGAACCGGATCGGTCCGCGCATGTTTTCGCGTCTGAAAGAGATGTGCCATTTCGAGAAGCTGACGGGCGAAGACTTCCGCTCCCGGGATCTCTACCGGTGACCGCCTGCCTCCTGCCGATGTTGGCTAGCCTGGACCTGGCGGGTTTGCCGGGGCTGCGCGTAGACCAGGACGGCGAGATCCGGCTCGACCCGAAGACGTTCATCTGCTGCGGCGGCACGGGGCTGCGCGCGGATTTCGACGCGGGCACGACGACGAGCTGCTGCCTGCTCTCCCGCCTGAACCTCGTCCGGGACCTGGCCCGCGAGCTCGCCGCGCCGTTGATGCCCGAGCTGAAGCGTGGCGTCGGCGCCAAGGCCTTCAAAACGCGCATTCAGGCGGTGGCCGAAGGCAAAGCGAAAAAGGGGCTGTTCGGCCGCGTCGACGACGGCGCGTCCGGGCCGTCGGTCTGGGCGATGGCGACGTTCGCCGCCTGGCGGTTCGGACTCACGCCGCACGTCGTGATCGTCGGCAAGACGCCGCCTTCGAAAATCCTGCCGAAGCCCGAAAGGAAAACCCCGGACGTCCTCTTTGTGGGTGCCGTCGACAAGCTCTGGGAAGCGCCGGAAGCCGACGCGCTCGAGTCGCTGACGAATTACGCGTACTCGACCATGACGCCGCTGTTCGGCGAGATGATCGTCCGCAAGGGCGCCAGCGCCGCCAAGTCCCATAACACCCGCGCCTCGTTCCACAAACGGCTGAAGGACATCTCCGCCCGCCCGCCGCTCAGCTGGA
>JAYVBB010000792.1:0-2608 GCA_043750715.1 Pseudomonadota bacterium
CCCTCGGTCGGCGACGAGACGGAGACCCTCGCCGCGAAGGCCGTCATCGACTGGCTGGGAGGCAGAGCCCGCGCTTACTCGGCAAACGGTCAGCCCGTCATGGCGTCTTGGGCCAGCGGCGCCGTCGGCATGACCGGCGTTTCCTACAACGGGACGTTGCCCAACATGGTGGCCACCACGGGCGTCGAAGGTCTCAAAGCGATCGTGCCGGTCGCGGCGATCAGCAGCTGGTACGACTACTACCGCGCCAACGGCCTGGTCGTGGGCCCGGGCGGCTACATCGGCGAGGACGCGGACGTTCTCGGAAAATTTATCGTGCGTTCCGGCGCGTGCGCGCAAGCGATGACGAGGCTCACCGAGACGATGGGGCGCGAGCACGGCGACTTCGATCAATTCTGGCAGGACCGGGACTACGTCGCCCGCGCGGACGGTGTCCGCGCCGCCGTCTTCATCATGCACGGCCAGTCCGACTGGAACGTCAAACAACGCCACGCGATCCGGTGGTGGGAAGCGCTCCAGGGACGCGTCCCGCTCAAAATGTGGCTGCACAAAGGCGCCCACGGCCAACCGACGCGCGCCGATACGTCGGAGAAGACCTGGGCGTGGTTCGACCGCTACGTCAAAGGAATCCGGAACGGCATCGAAGACGAAGCTCCGGTCGAGGTCGAGGCTCCGAACGGGACCTGGAGTTCGCAGCAGTCCTGGCCGAGCGAGCTCACGACCAGCGGCAGGTACTACTTGAACGCCGGCGCCTTGCTTTCGGAAACGCCGGCGGCCTCGGCGTCCAAACGGATCGTCGATGCTGGCAAGACGACCCGCCTCGACGCCATGCTGGCCAACCCGACGCAGGACACGGCCGCGAGGTTGGCCTTCGTCACGGCTCCTTTGGCAGTGGCTCGCCTGCTGTCCGGCACGACCCACGTGACGCTCGATCTGGCGGTCATGAACCGCCGGGCCGCCAACGTCACGGTAGCCGTCGTCGAGTATGACGCCAACGGTCGCGGTCGGATCGTGACGCGCGGCTGGACGGACCCGCAGAACCACGCCGACTTCGCCCGCGGTGAACTGCTGGTCCCCGGGCAACGCTATCAGATGCGGTTCGACCTCGAGCCGAAGCAATATACCTTCGCTCGCGGAAACCGCATCGGCATCGTCGTGACGGCGACGGACTTCGACTATACGGTGCGTCCGGACGCGGGCACTGAGCTGGCGGTGACCCTGGGGCAGGAGAGCTCCGTCGAGCTGGGTCTCTCTTCGCCCTGACGCCGCAAAAGAATCTGTGAGCCGTTTTCCTGCCATTCTGCGCGTTAGGGGTATGGCAGGAGGTTTCATGCGTTCCGTTCCCTTGGCATTCTTCGTATTGGCACTGGTTTGTTCGGCGGAAGCTGCCAAAGCTTCTCCCTACGACATAGCGGTTCTCCAGGACCGACCGATGCTTTACCTGCAGATGAGCTCGCCCTTCGGGAGCGCCTACGAGCCCGACCGGGCCCACCGGCGCTTTCGCGCCAAATATTTGCCGGCCGGCAGTTCGCCGTTCAAGACGACGATGCCCAACGGCGACGTCGCGACGGCCTTCAACGGCGTCTCCGAATATCTGGAGCTCGCGTCGTCCCGCCTCTTCTCGGTGCCGGCGGGCGGAGCCCTGACGATCGAAGCCTGGATCCGTCCCGATACGCTCGAGTTTCCCGCCGACGAAGGCTCGGGCTACGTGCACTGGGCCGGCAAAGGCGCTCCGGGTCAACAGGAATACGTGATGCGCATGTACTCGCTGACCAACAGCGAGTCGCGGCCGAGCCGGATCTCTGGCTACGTTTTCGACCCCCAGGGCGGGCTGGGCTCGGGCTCCTACTTTCAGGACACGGTGCGTGTAGGCGAATGGATCCACGTCGCATCCGTCATCGATACGAGCGTCAATCCGGCGGTCATCTCGCTGTACAAAAACGGCGTGCTGCGGAAAACGACGCCGCTCAGCCAGTTCAACGTCGTGCCGGTTCCCGGCGACGCGCCGTTGCGTATCGCCACGCGCGATTTCGGCTCGTTCTTCCAAGGTGCGATCGGCAAGTTCGCGCTCTACCAGCGAGCCCTGACCGCCGCGCAGCTATCGAATCACTACCAGCGCATGGTTCCGTGAAGCTTACTGTTTCATCATTCCGCCGGTCATCGTGACCATCGACTTGCGCGGCATGAAGCGGAACATGCCGGCGAACAGCTTGTTCTTGTAGCCCGAGATGACCGTCGGCCGGGCGCGGCTTTTCAGCGCGTCGAGGACCACGTCGGCCACTTCGGTAGTGGTCTGCGCAAGACCCTTCGGCAGGTCTTCGACGCGGCCGCCGGCGTTGACCTGGAAGTTGGTCGTGGTGATGCCCGGGTGCAGGCCGAAGACGTACACGCCACGTTTCTTGTTCTCGAACCACAGGCATTCGGTCAGAGCGGTGACGAAAGATTTCGTCGCGCAGTAGAGGCCCATGCCCGGCATCGGCGTGAAGGCCAAGGTCGAGGAGACGTTGATCAGCGTGTCTCCCGATTGGGCGCCTTTGAGAAATGCATGCGAAAGTTTGACGACCGCCATGCAGTTCAGGTTGACCATTGCGGCTTGTTTTTCGACGTT
>JAYVBB010000793.1:0-1765 GCA_043750715.1 Pseudomonadota bacterium
GACTCCGAGCGCTTCCGCGATCGCCTGCACGGCTTCCGGCATTTCGCTGGGCCAGGGTTCGAAGCAGGGAATGTTGCGTGACTTCAAGCGATCCAGCTCGGTCTTGAGCGGAGCGAGCGGTCCCTCGCCTTGCAGGACGAGCACCAGGTGATTCGCCAGCGTGTCCGCTTGCGGGATGAGTTTCAGGAGCTTGGCCAGCGTCTTCGCTTGCTCGACCCGGCGGAGCACGTAGAGCGACGAAGGCTCGAAGAGCGACGCCTGGCTCGTGAGCGACGGCAGCGTCGCCTCGTTCAGCGCGGCGGCCTCCATCGTCTGCGCGGTCATGCCGCCCTTGATCGCCGCTTTGCGGAGGCGCTCGATGCTGTGGTTCAGCAGATATTCCGACGAGCCGTACACGAAGACGACCTTGGCGCCTTCGGCGAACCGGCCGTTCGGCAACGTCGCCTTGAGCGCCGGCGCGTGATCCCGGTAGGAGGGCCGTTTACCCTTTGCCATCAGACGATCCCCGCCTTCAGCGCGAACGTGATCTTGTGGTCGAACGATTTTTCGAGCGCCGACAGCTCGAGCTCCGCTTTGTGGAGCTCGACGATCGGGATCACGCTCGGGTGGTGGATCAGGGTCATCGTCATCTTGTCATCCTTGGCAGCGACGTCGATGTCAAGGACGCGTCCTTGGCGGGTGCGGTCGAGCGCCGAGGAAAGGCGGAGGATTGCCGAGAGAAAGCGGAGTCGGGAGACTTCCTTACCGGACAATTCCAGGCAGTCGACGTGGTCGTTCGCCGGCACGCCTTTTCTTTGGAAGCGGGCGATGAGTCCCATCAGGTTCCGCTCCGCCTCCGTGAAGCCGGGCAGGCGCGAATTGCTGAGCAGGTATTGGGAGTGCTTGTGGTACTGCGGGGCGCTGATGAATTTGCCCGCCTCACGCAGGTAAGCGGCGGCTTTGAGGAGTTTGACGTCGGCGTCGATCTGCTCCGGTTCGTCGCGCTCCTTGACGAAAGGGATCAGCTGCTCGTGGAGGCGGAGCGCCAGGCGTTTCACTTGGTTGGCGTGCACTTCGTTGATCTGGAGGCGCCTCGCGAGCTGCAGCACGCTGTGCCACTGAATGTCCGGGAGCTCTCCCGAGCGCGGGCCATAGGCTCGGTAGAACGTGTCGGCGACGATGCCTTCCCTCAGTCCGAAGGTGGTGATCACCCATTCCTTCACCTTGAAGAGCTTCGTCAGCTGCTCGAGGACGACGGCGCCCGCGAGGATGATTTCCGAGCGCGAGCCGTCGAGGCCGGTCTCTTCTTTGATTTTTTGCGGCGTCAGGCCTTTGCTCAGGACCTTGGTGACGTCTTCCAACCCTTCGCGGGTCAGAATATAGCCGTTCGGGTCCGAGATCTGCGGGCCGCCGGTCAGGCGGGAGTGGAGGAATGCCAGCGCCTTGGCGGTTCCGGACGACGCCAGCGCTTTCTGGAAAATCAGCCGGCGCGCCTCCTCGGCGAGCGGCGCCAGCGTCGTCTCGACGTGATCCCTGAGGTCGGCGAGACCCTTCGCGGTGTAGCCTTTGCGGAAGTGCCGCTCCGTCAACGTCACGGCGCCGAGCTTCATCGACGTCACGTAGGCGATGTCGTCGTCGACCGCGGCGATGATTTCGGTCGACCCGCCGCCGACGTCGATGCCGAGGCAGGGGACGCCGCCGAGGGACAGGCCGTAGCGCATCCCTAGAAAGACCAGGCGGGCTTCCTCGACTCCGTCGATGACCTGGATCTTGATGCCGGAGGCCT
>JAYVBB010000794.1:0-4020 GCA_043750715.1 Pseudomonadota bacterium
CTCCGTCGGCGACCGGCGGCGGGGGCACCTGCGCCACAGCTTGCGGAACCGGCGGCGGCGGATAATGGGCCATCTGCGTGCCATAAGGCGACTGCACGAAGCCGCCAGCGGCGCCTGGGGCCGTGGCAGTCACGCTGATCTTCGTGTCTTTATCCTGGACCTCGATCTGGTGGATGCCGTGCCGGCGCACCAGCTCGATGATTTTCTCCAGCTTTTCGAGATTCACGGTCACTTCACCTTCTCGATGTATTCACCGGTGCGAGTGTCGATTTTGAGGACATGGCCCTCGGCGATGTGGAACGGCACCTGGACGACCAGGCCGGTCTCCATCTTGGCGGGCTTGCCGCCGCCGCCCGACGTGTCGCCGCGGATGTTGGGTTGGGTCTCGACGACTTTGAGCTCGACGAAGTTCGGGAGCGAGACGGTGACCGCCTTGCCTTTGTAATAAATGACGCTGATCACCATGTTTTCGATGATGTAGTCTTTGCCTTCGCCGATCTCTTCCATGGACAGGGTGACCTGATCGAAGGTGCCCTGATCCATGAAGGTATAGCTGGAGCCGTCGTTGTAGAGGTACTGCATCGCCTGCGTGTTGACGTCCGGAATGCCGACCTTCTCACCGGAGCGGAAGTTGATTTCGACGGTGCGACCGGTTTCCAGGTTCTTGATCTTGGTGCGCGTGAAGGCGGCACCCTTACCCGGGTTCACGTGCTGGAAGTCGCTGATCGTCCAGGCCTGATCGTTATATTCGATCTGAAGGCCTTTTTTGAAATCGGTCGTATCGTACATCAGACAGCCTCATGTCGTAGGTTGCGGGCTTGCCCGCCGTAGTCCGCCTCCGCGCGAAGCGCTATGGCGGACGGAGGCGGGTGCCTGAGACTAGCCAAACGACTTGGGATTTTCAATTCATTCGTCCGTCGCGGACTTCGCGACGGGACGCAGCTTGCGGAGCGGTCCTGCTTCCTTTTTGGGCAGTGATGGCTCGACGGCGGCGAGCGTCCGGACGCGCAGAATGCGCCGGAGAGGGCCGCGAAAATTCGCTAGATCTATGAATCTTTCCCGCTGGATCCCCTCTCCGGGCGTCTTGATGTCCCGGCCGCCGGTGGCGTGGACGACGTCGCCGCGGTAGGTCGCCTGTCCCTTGACCCGCTCGTGGCGCTTTTCCAGCAACACGACGTGGCCGTCGTAGACCAGCAGGTCACCGGGCGCCGCGCGGGCGAGATCGACGTCGAGATCGACCAGACCATAACTGGACTTCAGCTTTTCCGCCGAGAGCCCGAGCATGCCGGCCGTATCCAGGTAAGGATAGCCAAGACCGGCCTCGCGGAAGACCAGCTCGGTGAAATGGCTGCAGTCGAGGCTGCACGAGTTGCAGGCCGGGCAGGTTTTGAGGCGCTTGGCCGGCGAGGGTTTGTTGGCGGTCAGGCAGGCGTTGCACGTCTTGCACGCTTCGCCGTCGCCGACCTGATAGCCGCCGTACACGTAGGAAATTTCTGCCTCGTCGAGGAGACGGGACGCGACGGCCAGGACGCCGTCCGCGGGGACGGGACCCGAACCGAGCAATGCCACCGACACGGCCGCCAGGCCGAAGAGATTTACCATGCGCCTCATAATGCCCATACACCCATGATATAATCAAAAGACCCGCCAAGCACCTTCGACCCGCCTCAAGACCGCAGACTCGCGAAGACAAACCCTTGAACGTCTACAGCTACGCCAAACAAGTTAAGGCCGTACTGGTCATAGAACTGACCATTATCGCGTGCGCATTTTTCATCGCGTTCGCCTTCTGGTGGAACGTCTGCGACAACACGCTCGAGTCGTGCCTGGCCTCCGGTCCTCTGATGAAGCCGTTAACCTTCCTCATCTTGTCGGCCGTCCGGCCGTTCGTGTTCACTCCCCTGCTCTTCGTCGCCGTCATTGGAGGTAAAGCCTTCGGACCGATCGGCGGCACGATCATGACGTCGCTCGGCTCGACCCTGTCGTGCCTCGCCGTGTTCGGCCTGACGAAGCTCCTCGGTAAACGCCTGGCGAAGCCGTGGCTCCGCTCGAACCTGCCGGCGACGTTCAAGTTCATCCGCTCGCAAGACTACAAGCTGGTGTTTCTGGCGCGGCTGATCCCGATCGTGCCGTTCGACCTGCTCTCGTTCGCCTTCGGGGCGCTCGACTTCCGGATGCGGAGCGTCGTTATCGCGTCCTTCCTGGGCTCGTTGCCCGAAGCGTATCTCTTCGCGAAGCTCGTCGACCCGACCGAGACGCTGCTCAGCTCGACGCTGCGTTCACTGCTGGTTTTCGGCGTCGGCGTCACCGTGCCGCTGATCATCTTCGAGTTCCTGAGCCGGAAAAAAGGCACGGGGATGTGGCAGCTGATGAAGGCGATGTACCGCGAGATCAACTACGAGGTGCAGACCAACAACGACATCGTCAAGCGCCAGACCTTCGATCCGGAAAAGACGCCGGTGCTGCTCCTCTACGGATTCTTCTCGTCCCGCCGCGCCGTGACCGTGCTCGAACGGATGCTGACGTCCCGCGGCCACCAAGTGCTGTCGTTCAACCTCGGCGGCCTGATGGGGACCTTCTTCACGCGCGACATCCTCGAGACGGCGAATTTCATCGACTACAAGATCAAGCGCCAGGTCGAGCGCCACGGCTTCAAGAAGATCCACATCGTCGCCCACTCGAAGGGCGGCATGGTCGCCCTCTGGTGGGCCTTGAAGCTCGGCGGCGCCAAATACTGCGACAAGATCGTCACGATGGGCACGCCTTTCAAAGGCTCGCGCCTTACTTACCTGGCCCTGGTGACGCCGCTCGGGCTGCTTTGGCGCGACATGGGCCAGATGCGGCCCGGCTCGATGTTCCTGAAGAGCCTGAAGGCGGCGGAAGTGCCGGACGACCTTGACATCTACTGCCTGCATTCGGAAAAAGACCGCGTCGCCCGCGGCACGGCCGGCGTCTTCTCACCGAAAAAGAAATGCAGCCGCATCCGCTCGGTCCCGATGAACCACATCTCCCACTTCGAATTCCTCTATCGGCGCGACGTCGGCGACACCATTTCGACGCTCCTCAAGGAGGGGGATGCGCCGGCTGAGGCGGAGCCGGAGCCCGCGGCGGCGGCCGAGCCGACTCCCACGAGCAACGCTAGCTAGTTTCTGGCGCAGAATGCGCCAGAAACTATCCTGAGGCACACATCGCCGATGGATCTCGAAGCTAACAGGTTGATTTCACGAGATCCTTCGCTTCGCTCAGGATAGTTTCTGACGCGAAACGGAGTTCCGCGCCAGAAACTAGCTAGCTAAGCCTTCATCCGGCCCGCTATTTTTTTTGCACGCAAGAAATCCGGCGTTTGCCCGCAGGATAGCAGACCCGCCGCGCGTCGCTTGCGGCCGCACCGATGATGCCATTTTTGAGTTTTTCGCAGACGTCCGGGACGGGCGCCGGGCCCGTACCCTCGCAAGCCTGCTTCGTCGTGTGGGTCAAGATGAGGGTCATGAAATCGCCCAGGGAATTTCCGGCGGGATCGTTCAAGTGGTTCGGGCTTTGCGGATGCCCGACGCTGCAGTCGTTTTTCCCGTTGGGAACCGTTCCGGCCGGGCAGCTCTCGGACCCGGTCATGACCGAGTAGTCGTTGACGCCATATTTCGACACCGCATAGATATCGCACTGAACGACCCCGCCGCTGCAGGTCGCGTCGACGGCGACGGCCGGCCGGTCGGACAGAAACGAGAAACACATGCCGCACTGGCCGGTCCCATCTTCGGTAAACTGCGGCAACTCGCCGACTCCGACGATGTCACCAGCATCGCCGCCTTCACCGCCGTCGCCCGGTTTTGCATCCGGCGTTTCGTCCGCAACCTGGGCGTCCGCGACCGGTTGCGCTTCCTCCGCTTCGACCGAAAGCCCGGTGTCATTTTCCGACCCGGCGAGGTTGGCACCCGACGGTTTGCTTGATTTCGAGCGCTTGTTGCTCACGTCCAAGTCACTGCATGCCGAGCCGAGAAATGTCGAAGTGGACAAAAGCAG
>JAYVBB010000795.1:0-3127 GCA_043750715.1 Pseudomonadota bacterium
AAAGACAAAATGCGGTAAAGCCTCGAAGCCATGAGATCCTCCGGGAGTACTACCTTGGGATCGGCCGGAAAAATCGAGCCCTTTAGCGCTCCGCCGCGCGCCGCTTCAGCTCGCGGTCGATCAGCTGCAGCTCGCGTCCCGCCTGGCCCTTGATCGAGGAGTTTTCCTCGGCCCGGCGCACCAGGTAGGGAAAGACCGCACGGATGGGGCCATAAGGAAGGTACTTCGACACCTTGTAGCCGGCGTCGGCCAGGTTGTAGGTCAGGTGATCGCTCATCCCGAGCAGCTGGGAAAAATCTACCCGGGGATCGTCCCGCTTCAGACCTTTTTTGTCGACGAGCTGAGCCAGGAGGCGGTTGCTCTCTTCGTTGTGGCTGCCGGCGAACAGGCCCACGCGATCGATGTTCTCCAGCGCGAGCTCGACGGCTTTGTTGAAGTCGCGGTCGGTGGCGGCTTTGTCCTTCTGAATCGGTGACGCGTGGTGATGCGCCGTCGCCCGGGCGCGCTCCTTTTCCATGTATGCGCCGCGGACGAGCTTGATGCCGAGGTGGTAGTCTTGCTCTTTCGACGCTTCGAGCAGCTCGCGGATCTGCGCCAGCCGGTTGTGCTGGTACATCTGGAAGGTGTTGTAGACCACCGCTTCCTTTTTGTTGAATTCCCGCATCATCGCCACGACGAGATCGTCGATGACGGGCTGGATCCAGCTCTCCTCGGCGTCGATCAGCAGCCGGCGGCCGGCAGCGCGCGTCTCGCGGCAAAGACGGTAGACCCGTTCTTCGACCCGTTTCAGCTCCGCCTTTTCCTGGGCTGTGAGTTTGGCCTTGGTCGAGGCCTTTTCCAGCAACCCGAAACGGGCTAGACCGGTGACCTTGAAGACCGCGAACGAAATGTTCGGGTCGCCCTTGGCTTTTGCGATCACGCGCGAGACTTCTTCGACGGTCTGATCGAAGGCCGCCTCCGTCCCGAGTCCCTCGACGGAATAGTCCGGGATCGACCCGATCCCGTCCTGGGCGAGTTTTTTGATCGTCGGCCCGCACGCCTCCAGCGTCTCGCCCCCGCAGAACTGCTCGAAGATCGTAGCCTTGATGAGCGGCTTCACCGGCAACCTGAGGCTCAGCGCGAAATTGGCGAGCTTCGGGCCGACGCTGATCAGGGTCGGATAAGCGAACGACTGGAACAGCAGCCAGGCCTTCCGGAGCTCGGCGTTCGAGCGGGAGTGGAAGGCGATCTGGGTGTTGTCGAAGTCGGGAGGACTGAGCGTCATCTAGGGCCTGGGTTCCGGGAGTTTGCGCGCGAGGTTCGGGCGGACGGAGAAGTCCGGTTTGAGCGGCGGATTGCGTTCGAGCTCGTCCCGGGCGATTTGGATCGCGAGGTCCAGCTGGGGGTCCCGTCCGTGCCGGTGGTCGTCGGGCGATACGTCGACTTCGACGTCGGGGTCGGTGCCGTAGTTTTCCACGCCGAAGGCGACGTCCTTGAACCACGTCGACCATTCGGGCTGGGTGACGAGCGTGCCGTCGACCAGGCGGCGGTTGCCGCTGATGCCGACGACGCCGCCCCAGGTGCGTTTGCCGATGAGTTTGCCGAGCTTCAGCCATTTGAACGAATGACTGAAGATGTCACCGTCCGAGCCCGCCAGCTCGTTGGTCACGGCGACGATCGGACCTTCCACCGAATAGTTGGGCTCAGGCAAGGGCATCGTATGGTGCGACACCATGTAACTGACGCGCTTGCGCATCAGCTTTTCGAGCAGAAACTGCGAGACGTGCCCACCGCCATTGAACCGCACGTCGACGATAAGACCGTCGCGATAGGATTCGCGCGTGAAGTAGCGGAAGAACTCCGAGTAGCCGAGCGCGCCCATGTCTGGAACGTGGACGTAGCCGATGCGGCTGCCCGTCTCGTCGAGCACGCGCTGGCGGTTGGCTTCCACCCAGCTCCGGTACCGAAGGCGCGCGTCGGAATGCAGGGGCTTCACGACGACGCGGCGGCGCTCGCCGCCGGTTGTTTCCAAAGTCAGACCGACGTCGACGCCGGCTTTGTGAACCAGCGCCTGACCGACCGTCAGACTGTGCGTGAGCTCTATGCCGTCGACGGCGACGATCAGATTGCCGACTTCTGCGTTGATTCCCGGCGCGGCGAGCGGCGAGCAGACGCGGGCGTCCCACGAGTCACCGCGCACGATTTTGAGGATTTGCCAGCCTTTGCCGGTCCAGGACAGGTCGACGCCAAGCTTGCCGACCGGGTAGGACGGGGGCGCTTTGACGTCGCCGCCCATCTCGTAAGCGTGCGACGTGCCGAGCTCCCCCTGCACTTCCCAGGCGAGGTCCGAGAATTCGGCGCGCGTCGAGACTTTGCTCAGGATCGGCAGATAGCGTTCGTAGACTTCGTTCCAGTCGACCTGCGACAGGTCGGTCGTCCAGAAGTGGTCGCGCTGCAGGCGCCACATTTCGCGGAACATCTGCCGCCATTCGAGGGCCGGCAGGACCTCGACGCGGACGCGGTCGAAGTCGACGTAGCCGCTGGCTCGGCCGGCTTTCGTTTCTTTTGCTTCGGGCCGGCCTTGGGCTTTGACGATGCGGAGGCGCTCCCTACTCCAATAGGCGAGCGTCTTGCCGTCGCGGCTCAGGCTGAAGGAATCGACGCCGTCGGCAAACAGCTCGCTCTTCTGCGTCTCGAAGTCGAAGGTCATCAGTTTGACCGACGGCTTTTCGTCGTACCACGAGCGGCCGAGCGAGCCCTCGATCGGCCCTTCGGTGAAGAAGACCTTGCCCTTGGCCGCCCCGATTCCTTGATATCTCCCGTCGCTTACGGGGTATTCGAGGATCCGGTCCTCGATGCCGTCGAAGTCGATGCGGGTGAGCTTCTTCTCTTTTTCTTTGTCTTTATCCTTCTCTTTGTCCTTTTTGTCGTCGCCCTTGTCGGGCTTGTCGAAGGAGCGGGGCGCCGGATGAAACGGCGATTCGAGGTCCTGGCGCAGCGTGATCAGGTATGGCTTGATGCCTTTCGGGAAGCCCAGGTCGAAGCGGATCGAGTCGTACACGGGATCAAAGACGCGGGCCGACAGGAAGTGCAGGTACTTCCCTTCCGGATCGAAACACGGGGCGAAGTCCTGGCCGACGATGCGCGT
>JAYVBB010000796.1:0-3447 GCA_043750715.1 Pseudomonadota bacterium
GTGAACGACGAACCGAGCTGCACCTCGCCGATGCGGACACCGTAGTCGTAACCTTCCGCTCCGAGGAGTTTCCGCATGTCGGGCGACGTGAGCGACGTCAGCTGCACGCCGATCGAGGGAAAGCCGCGGTAGTCCTTGCCGGGCTTGTCCTGGATGAAATGCCGGATCATGGTCATCGGCACGGCGTGCACGAAGTTCTGGTCCTGGCCGGTCGTCAGGGCGACGAGGCGGCCCTGGCGGAAGACGGGCTCAGCCCAGCCCAGTCCGGTCTGCTGCACTTTCAGGAGATACGACGCGAGGCTGTAGGAGCTCGTCACGGCGGCGAAAACTCCGACCTCCGTCAGGCTCGCCGGCATCTTTGCCAGCTGGTAGGAATCGCGCGCGCGGTAGATGTCGACCGGATCGTCGATCGCAAGGTCGTCGCCGAGCGTCACGGGTTTGGCTCCCGTCAGCGCTTCCGCCGGTTTTATCAGGGCGAGGTTGACCTCGTAGTCCGCGAAGATCACCTCGGCCTCGATGCGTTTGCTGGAGCCGAAGCGCTGCACTTCCAGGAACGCCGCGTCGGCGACCGCGAAGGCCGTGGTCAGGACGCGCCCGCCGTCGAGCACGACGCCGAGGTAAGACTGCTGCTGGACTTCCTCGTATTGCCAGGGCGACGACTTGTCGACTTCCTTTTTCGAGGCGTGCACGCGGACGACCTGGTCCTCGACGCCCTGCGCGAGCGCCACGGGAGAGAAGGCAAAGAGCACGAGGCACGCGAGCAGGACGCGCTTCATGGCTCGTCCCCCTTGCCGATCGCGCCGTCATTCTCGGGTCCGGTGAGCCAGCGGTCCGGGACCACGCCGTACTTCTTGTTGATGGCGTCGTTGCGCGCCTGCACGGCGTTGCGCGACAAGACGAGCGGATCGACCGAGCCCATAAAATCGATTACCTCGAAGACGCCGGTGCCATGTTCCAGCGCCTGGATCAGCTCCGGAAAGGAGTTTACTTGCTTACCGTCGACGGCTTTCACGACTCCGAACACGTTGCCCGTTGCATAGGCGTTCACCGCGTCAGGCAGGCGCTTGGCCAGCACCATGATGTCGCCGTCGGCCTCGGTGTCGGGTTCGTACCGCGCGTAAGAGTCGAGGAAGCGCAGAAGCAGCGGCGCCTCTTTGTACCAGCGCTCGCCCCAGGTCCTGAGATAACTGCGGTTGAGCGCCGTGAACACCAGCCCGGCGTGGACGAAGTACTTGGCGTGCTTCGCGTAGATGTACTCCGGCTCGGCGTGGGGTTTCGCCTTGCCGACCTTGACGTCGACCGTCTGCGCGCTGCCGTCGCGGACGATCTTCATCGGCACGACGTCGCCGATCTGCCTCAGGTCGAATACCGTGCAGAAGTCGACGCGCTCGCCCTGGAACTGGACCTTGCCGTCGTCTCCGATCGCCTGGCCGGCGAGCTCGAGGATGATGTCGCCGTCTTTCAGCGGGCCGTAAGTCGTGGCCCAGCGCGCGACGTGCGCGATCTTGACGCCGCCCTGCTCCGGTGGCAGACCGTGGAACGCCGACGTCGACGGGTTGAGCATCGCGCCGTCGCTGGTCGTCAGGCCGTCGTCGGGATGGCCGTCGTATTGGCCGTCCTCGATGTCCTTCAAGAAGCGATTGATGACGGGCGTCGGGATGATGTAGCCCGTGTTGTCCGCCTGCGTCAGCGACTGGAACGCGACGCCGACGACGGTGCGGCCCTGGACCACGGGTCCGCCGCTGTTGCCCGGGTTGATCGCGGAGTCGACCTGCACGAGGAGATGCCGGGCCGAGCCGTCGTGAACGTAGCGCCGGTAGCTGACGCGCGAGACGACGCCTTCCGTTACGGAGATCTGCTCGCCCCCCATCGGGAAACCGATCGTCGAGACGGGCGAACGCAGCTTCGGCAACGAGCCGAAACGCATCGGCGCCAAGCCGTCGAGGACCTTGCCGTCGCGTAGCTCCAGCATCGCGAGGTCGGCATCGTGGGCCACGAACTTGACGTACGCCGGCTGAGGCTGCGAATCGCCGTCGCGGAGAACCGTGATGAACGTCGCGTTGGCGATCACGTGCGCATTGGTCAGGATGCGGCGATCGCCGATGTAGAAGCCGGTGCCGGAGCTCGACGTCGGCGGCTGCTTCTTCCAGGGGTCGGTGAAGTTCGGATCGCTCGACATCACCTGGATCTTGAACACGGCCTGGCGGAGCTCGGACAGGCTGGCGCCGAACGCTCGCGCCGGCGCGAGCATCCCTGTAGCCACGCAGGCCAGTATCAGGATCCGAACAGCCGCTTCCACTCCGCGAGAGACCCCGGTTTGAGATATGGATTGTTTTTGCGGACCACTTCGAGCGTCGCCGATTCGGCGGGATCGTAGTGATGTCCGGGATAAAGCATCGTGCTCGCCGGGAGCTTGCCCAGCGTGTTGGTCAGACTGTCGTAAAGCTGATCGGGGTTGCCCCCCGGCAGGTCCGTGCGGCCGCATCCCGTCAGGAACAGCGTGTCGCCCGAAATCAAATTGTCCTGGCAGAGAAAGCACGTGCTGCCGGGGGTGTGCCCGGGAGTGTGCAGCATCGTCACTTCGACTCCGCCCACCGCGAGCTTGTCGCCTCCGCGCACGGCCTTCACGTCCGTTTTGGACAGGCCCGTGACGTGCAGGATGCCGGCGATCTCTTCCTGGTGCGCGTAGACCGGCATCGGGTCCTTGCCTATGAGCTCGGCGACACCTTCGATGTCGTGCCCCCAAAGGTGTCCGCCGCAATGGTCGGGATGAAAGTGCGACACCAGCGCCCCGGTGATCTTCATGTCGTCGGCCGCCGCCGCGTCACGAATCGCGTCGATCGCCCAAGCCGGATCGACGGCGAAGCATTCTTTTTTGCTTTTGCTGCCGACGAGGTAGGCGAAGTTCGCCATCGGGCCGACGGCGAGCTGCTTGAGGTAGAGGTCCGACATGGCTAGAGACTAGCCCGCCGCCCCTCAGGGGGTCAAGAATTCCACCAGCTTCGCCTTCTCTTCGGGGGTGAGGGCGGCACTGGTGTCGGGAGGCATTGGGTTCACCGCCGCCTTCACGCGGGCGAGCGAGTCCGATGCCTTGAATTTCGTCTCATCGTCGATCCACTGGCTGTTCGCGGGCTGCGTGCCGCCGTCGTCGTGACAGGCCGCGCCGCCGCATTTCGCCGTGAGCACCGGCTTGACGTCGGCCGTGAACGTCGCGGTCGTGCCGGTTCCCGTGCTGGTCCCCGTCGCCGTCGCGCTACCCTGGCCGGCCGCCTGCAGGTCGGCCGTCGTCGGTTGCGTGCAGCCGGTGCCGCCTGCGTCGCCCACCGGATTGATCCCACTGATGAAGACCGTCTTGTAGCTCGTCGTGCCGTTGCCGATTTTGCCGAGGTGGAACGTGAACTTCTTCTCGGCCGCATTTTCCGAGCAGTGGTAGAGCACCAGGTTTTC
>JAYVBB010000797.1:0-1997 GCA_043750715.1 Pseudomonadota bacterium
TGTCAACGAAGGCAGACGAAAACCTTTGTCTCCGGCGAAGCCGCAGCATCCGGCGGCGACGGGAACCGTCACGTCGCTGGCGAAAGTCCGGGCGACGGCGACGAGCTCCTGCACCGTGCCGTGCTTGACCGAAGAGCAAGTCGGGTGAAGCGCTACGTGACGCTTGAGTTGCGGCCATTTCGCCCGCGACGGCAGCACCTCGCGCGCCATGAAAGACGGGAAATCAAAAATGGACAAATTTTCCCAGCGCTCGCGGGGGACACCGCGAAGCTCGGCGCCCAAAGCCCAGAGGCGCGAGGTGCAGGGCGACGTGTCGCAGACCACGGGAATTTCGCCGCCGCCCGACCGCTGCCAAACTTGGTCAATAAGCCGTGCCGCAGCCGTCGTTGCTGCTTCATTGTAGCCCTTGCTAAGAAAGGCCTGGCCGCAGCAAGACGAGCTTCCTGAAACAGGGAGCACCTCGTATCCACATAGCTGCAACGTTCCAATGACGACGTCGCAAGTTCCAAGGGTGGCGGCCCGGGGACTTGCCATGACGTGGGACAGGCAGGACGAAAAATAGACGACCCGGCGATTCGGGTCGCCCTGGCTTGGCACGCCTTCGGATTTTCGCCCTACGGCCGACCGGGGAAGAGGGATATCCGCCGGGGTCAGCCGCAGAATCCGCCTGAGGGCCCCCAACCGGTTCAGCAAACGCAACGCCAGGCGCGCGAAAAAAGTGAGCGCGCTCACGTGCCGCGCTGCCAGCCCCGCGAGCGACAGGGCCAAAGCCCCGTGCTCACGCGCCCTGATCTTCCGCATGTAGGACCCGGTGTCGATTCCAACGGGGCACATACTCGCACAGAGCCCGTCGCCGGCGCAGGTATCGACGCCGGCAAAACCGAAGTCTTTGACGAGCTCCGATGCGGCGGCGAGCGAATGGCGGTCGCCTCGTTCCCGTAGGGTGGCCATCTCCCGCTGGAGGGCGATGCGCTGCCTGGGCGTCAGTGTCAAATCACGCGAGGGGCAAACGGACTCACAGAAGCCGCATTCGATGCACTGATCGACCGCTTCGTCCACGGCGGGCAGGGCTTTCAAGTGCCTAAGGTGCGCCTCGGGGTCAGAGGTCAGGAGAACGCCGGGATTGAGAATACCGTGGGGATCGAGCAGACGCTTTACCTCACGCATGACTTCGTAAAGTTCTTCTCCCCATTCGAGCTTTACGAAGGGAGCCATGTTCCGCCCGGTGCCGTGCTCCGCCTTTAGGGAACCGTCGTACTTGCGGACGATCAGGTCGGTCAGGTCGCGCATTAGCGAAGCGTAGCGGGCGATTTCCCTGGGGTCGGCAAAGTCATTGCACAGCACAAAGTGCAGATTGCCGTCCCTGGCATGCCCAAAGATGACGGCTTCTGGAAAGTCGTGCACGGTAAAAAGCCGCCTCAGGTCCATGATCGCGGCTGCCAACCGGTCCCTCGGCACGCAAACGTCCTCGATGACGACTGCCGTACCGGGGCGTCGACCAGCCCCGATTTTGGGGAACAGGCCTTTTCTGAGCTTCCAAAGAGCGGCCCGAACGTGGGGGTCCTCGGAAAACCCCAACGGTGCGAGCAGCAGGGACGAATCCACGGAGCTGGCACATGCCTTTGTTTTTGCTTCAAGTCGGGCAGGGTCGTCTTCGTGGAATTCTATAAGGAGGGCGGAGCATTCGGGCGTCAGCTCGAACGGAAACGAAATCTCGTCGGCAAGTGCCGCCAGCGAGCTTCGGTCCATGATTTCGACGACGTTTGCTCCGGCCCGGGCGAAGCCTTCGACTGCCGCTCCAGCCTGGGTGAGGTCCTTGAAGTAGGCGACGCCAGTGGATTTATGGGCAGGATCCTCGACCGTGCGAAGTTTGACGTGGGAGATGAAGCCCAGAGTGCCCTCGCTCCCGACGAGCAGGTGAGCCAGCATGTCTAGGGGCTCGGCGAAATCCACCAAGGCATTTAGGCCGTAACCCATGGTGTTCTTGATCTTGAATT
>JAYVBB010000798.1:0-2702 GCA_043750715.1 Pseudomonadota bacterium
GGAAAGGCAATCGTGCGCACCGGCGCATCGAGCCGTTGCTCGAGGCGGAGTTTCGATTCCATGAGCTCGTGCCATTGCTCGGCCAGGGACAGGCGAGCCAGCACGCGGTGCGTCAGGCCGTGGGAGCCGATGCCCATTCCCTGACGCTGCAGCTCACGGATCTGGTCCCACGTCATGAGCTCTTGGTCTTCCAGCTCGGCGGAAGGTGCCGCGACGGCGAGCCTTCGACGCAGCTCAATCAGAGCCGATTCGGGGTCCTGCGCATGGGTCGTCTTGAGCTCGTTGGCGAGCGCCCGGAATTCCGCGGCCGAGCCGCCCGCCAGTTTGCTTGCCCAAGCCGCGTGATCCCAGAAGCCTAACCGACGCTGGTCGATCAAGGCCGGAGCGATGAAAAAGATCGCCGGCACGGCGTGCTTCTTCAGGATCGGCAGAGCCAGATCGTGATTGTCGCGGTAGCCGTCGTCGAACGTCACCAGCACGGCGCGCTTCGGCAGCTTCCGTCGGCCCTCCAGAGCATCGATCAGATCGGTCTCCGACACGGGGTCGGCGTGCCACGAAAGCCACTGCATCTGCGCGTCGAACTCGGCCTCGTCAGGGCCGAAGACGGTCTCGTCGAAGGGATGATTCGCGGCAACGAGGCCCGTGGCGCGCACGCGATGAAACGCCAGAACGGTCAAACGCGGCAACGACGGCAGGCGCGTCAAAATGCCGTACCGACCCAAAGCCTCGATCAATGTGCGCTTTCTTCCCATTGCGTCTCCTGGTCTCCCTAGTACAAGCTTCGTGCCACGGACCCTCTAGTGATTTCGCGAGCATACACGCAGGAAAATGAGGCGCCGGTATGCTATTGCGGCGTACCGGTATCGTTTATCGACCAGCAGAGTGGCGGGGGTGGCCTACCTTCGAGCTGGGCTGGGCACCGAAATTGCAAAAATCCGAGACGAAGGAGATCCGATGAGAGTCTTGTTCGTATGCCCGCGGTGGCCTTACCCCGTGAGAAAAGGGGATCAGGTCGTCGCGTATCAAAGGCTCCGGACCCTTTCCCGGGACCACGACATCACGCTCGTCAGCTTCTCCGACCGCCCTCTCGCCCCGAGCGAGATCGAGAAGGTCGCGGCCTTCTGCCGGTCGGTCTACATAGTCAAGACGTCGAAGTGGGAGCGCGCCGCGGCGGCGGTCTCCAGTGCTTTCCGCCGCGACGTGCCGCTGCAGGTGTCGTACTACGACTCCGAGCAGTTCACGGGACTCGTCGATCATCTGCTGTCGAGCGGCGAGTTCGACATCGTGCATTCGCTCCTTCTCCGCCTGGCGCCGTCGCTGCAGAAGTTCGCGGGACGGGTCGTGCTCGAGCTCGTCGATTCGATGGAATTGAATTTCCGGCGCCAGCTGCAAGTGGCGCTGAAGCCTTGGCGTCGCCTGGTGATCAAGGAAGAACACAGCCGTTTGATGCGCTACGAAGCGGCAATGGCGAAAAATTTCCCCCAGCGGACGGCCGTGTCGGAGCTCGATCGCGAGCTGCTCGGCGACGAGACGCTCGTCGTCCCGAACGGCGTCGTGGTGCCTGCCGAGGTGCCGCCGGAAATGTCACGTCGTCCGACCCGCCTCGTTTTCCACGGCAACCTCGGATATCACGCCAACTGCGCGGCGGTCGCGTGGCTGATGGAAGAAGTGTGGCCCCGCGTCACCGCGGCGCGGCCCGACGCCGAGCTCTTCATCGTCGGCTCGAATCCGCCGCCGTGGATCCAACGCATGAACGCTCTCCCCGGCGTCACGGTCACTGGTGACGTGCCTTCCGTCGCGGATGTTCTGAAGCATTGTGCGATTGCCTTGGCGCCGATGCGTTCCGGATCCGGGATTCAGAACAAGGTCCTCGAAGCGATGGCCGCGGGCCTCCCCGTCGTGGCGACATCGTATGCGACCGGCGGACTAGGTGACGGCAGCGAGCAGGCGATGCTCGTAGCGAACGAACCGGCGGCTTTTGCCGAACGGATCCTCGCACTCCTTCAAGATGGCGGCTTTCGCCAGCAGCTTGGCCTGGCGGGATATCGCTACGTCGCCCGCTTCCACTCATGGGAAGCCGCCGCAGCCCGGATCGAAGGCCTCTATTGGCGTGCCGCGCGCAGCCCGAGCCCCTGGGCCGCGACCACCCTCAGTTAGAGATCGCTGATCAGGGCGGCGGAGTCGAGCACGACGCCGAATTCCTGATGCAGCGCGGCAAGCGTGACTTTGTGGATGGCGTCCGCCCGCACGAGTGAGCCGTCGGGCCCGATTCGGTCGAACGACACGGTGGCGTCGGCGATGATGAAGCATTGAAACGCCAGCTCCGCCGCCGCTTGCACGGACGCGCTGACGCAGTGGTCGAGCGGAAAGCCGACGAAGACCAGGACGTCGGCGCCGAGGGCGCGGAGGTGCTCCTGCAGCTTGGTGTCGCTGAACGCCGAGTTGCCGCCCTTCTTTATGATGAGTTCGTCCGGCAGCGGCTTCGCTTCAGGCTTGAAGCCGGTCGCCTTCGTCCCGGCGCGAAGCGGGCTCTTCGGCTCTTTCGACTGGTGCTGGACGTGGACGACGTGCCGCCCGGCTTTGCGCCAGGCGCCTAGGATGCTCAGGCTGGTCTACTTCGAAACGCTGCCCGATATGAGCGTTGCGCGCCTTCGCGAGCGACAGATCAAAGGAATGAGCCGGGCCAAAAAGATCGCGTTGAT
>JAYVBB010000799.1:0-7355 GCA_043750715.1 Pseudomonadota bacterium
GTGTAGAAAAATTTCCGACGGAGCACAAGGAATCTGTTGTGTGACCGGCAGTTAAGGAATACATTTGAGGCCTCACGAGCTGCTATTGATGGTGTTCACGATGGCCATGTCCTTCTTGCGGCAGTTTTCCCCGTTCTTCCTCTTGCTGGGTGTGGCCCTTTCGAGCGCTCCCCGGGCTTTCGCTTGGGACGATCGTCCCGACGAGCTCTACGGCATGTGCACGTCCTGTCATGGGCAGCACGGCGAAGGCAACCAGGAGGTCGGCGCTCCGTCGATCCACGGCTTGCCCGAGTGGTACATCCTGGCGCAGCTGGAAAAGTTCGCCAACGGTGCCCGCGGCGCTCACCCGAAAGACATCAACGGCATGCGCATGCGTCCCGTCGGCCGGACGCTGACCGCGGAGAATCGCGCGCAGATGGCCAAGCACGTTTCGGCGAAGAAGCACCTCGAGCTTGCCGACACGGTGAAGGGCAATCCGGTGCGCGGCGAAGCCCGCTACCAGGTTTGCGCCGCCTGCCACGGCAAAAACGCGGAAGGCAACCAACAGCTGCAAGCGCCTCCGCTCAGCGGCGCTTCCGACTGGTATCTCCTGACGCAACTGCACAACTTCAAGAACCGCGTGCGCGGCTTCGATCCGGCCATCGACCCGATGGGCGCTTCGATGCAGGGCATGGCAGCGACCCTCGACGACGAAGGCATGAAAGACGTCGTCGCGTACATCAATACCTTCAAGCCGGCGCAGTAAGGGAAGACTTGACCATGGCGACGTGGAACGATCCGAATACGGCGGCAAAGAAGCTTTTTTTCATCATCGTGGGCGGCGTCGTCGCCTTTGGTACCGTGGTCGTGGTGTTCATTCTGCACTGATCTCCCCTGACCGGAGGCGCGGGTTCTTCCAATGTTCAATCTCGACTCGATCATCCAAAGTGCCTCCTCGTACGCCGGGGAAATCGACTTCGTCATCGTTCTCGTCGCGATTCTCGGCGGCTTCTGGCTCTTTCTGGCGGAAGCGGTGTTCTTCTACTTCATCTTCAAGTTCCACCGTTCGCGCAGCCCCAAGTCCCAGTACATCACGGGCGAGGAAAAGCAGCACAAGAAGTGGATCCACCTCCCGCACAACCTGGTGCTTCTCTGTGACGTCGCGATCATCGTCGTCGGCGTCCGCGTTTGGTACAACGTCAAGCAGGACATGCCTCCCGCGGACGACACGGTGCGCATCGTCGGCCATCAGTGGGCCTGGGAATTCGTCCACGCCGGCGTGGACAAGCAGCTCGGCACCGCCGACGACGTCGCGACCGTCGACGAGATGCACGTCGTCGTCGACAAGAACTACCATTTCAAGCTGCAAGCGGCCGACGTGATGCACAGCTTCTCGGTTCCGGTGTTCCGCCTCAAGCAGGACGCGATCCCGGGCCGCGAGATCACGGGCTGGTTCAAACCGACCAAGACGGGCGTCTACGACATCCAGTGCGCCGAAATCTGCGGACTCGGGCACGGCATCATGGGCGCGCGCCTTTACGTGGAATCGGAAGCCGATTACCAGAAGTGGCTCTCGGAACGAATGCAAAAACAAGCGAGCCTGCCGGCGCCCGCAGAGGCGGACAATCTCGCTCAGGCGAAAGTTAAGGACTGAACATGGCCAACGCCCACGCCCACGATCACAGCCACGACGGGCACGATCACCACCACGAGCAGAGCTTCCTCTCCAAGTACGTCTTCTCGACCGACCACAAGATGATCGCCCTGCAATACTTCTTCACGGGAGTGTTCATGGGGTGTCTCGGCGGTCTGGCTTCGTACGTTTTCCGGATGCAGATGGCTTATCCAGGGAAGGCCGTCCCCGGCTTCGGCCTCGTCACCCCCGAAGTCTACAACTCGCTGGTGACCAACCACGGCACGATCATGATCTTCTGGTTCGCGATGCCGGTGCTCGTCGCCGCCTTCGGGAACTTTCTGATTCCGCTGATGATCGGTTGCGACGACATGGTGTTCCCGCGCATCAACCGGCTGTCCTACCAGATCTTCCTGATCTCGGCGCTGGTGCTGATCGCCTCGTTCTTCGTTCCGGGCGGCGGCTTCGGCGGCGCCTGGACGGCTTATCCGCCGCTTTCCGCGAAGGCGGTGTACAACCTGACGCCATTGGGTGCGTCGATGTGGGTCGTAGCGGTAGCACTGGAGTTCGTGGCCTTTCTTCTCGGCGGCATCAATTTCATCACCACCCTGATGAACGCGCGGGCCCCAGGCATGAAAATGTACGACGTGCCGATCGTCGTCTGGTTCATCGTCATCGCCTCGATCCTCTTCATGGCTTCCGTCGGTCCGCTGATCGCCGGCGCCATCATGCTCTTCTTCGACCAGCAACTCGGCACCGGGTTCTTCGATCCGGCACGAGGTGGTGACCCGGTCCTCTGGCAGCATTTGTTCTGGTTCTTCGGCCACCCCGAGGTCTACGTCGTGCTGCTCCCGGCGATCGGCATCGTCGCCGACGTCATGGCAGTGTTCGCCCGGAAAAAACTCTTCGGCTACAAAACGGTGCTTTGGACCGCGATCGCGACGGGCGTCCTGTCCTTCTTCGTGTGGGCTCACCACCAGTTCATCTCTGGTATCGACCCCCGGATGGCCAACGTTTTCACCGTCACGACGGTGTTGATCTCGATCCCGATCGCCGAAATGTGCTTCGTCTACATCGCGACGCTTTACGGCGCCTCGATTCAGCTGACGACGGCCATGCTGTTCGCGCTCTGCTTCATCGTGGAATTCCTCATCGGCGGCGTCACCGGGATCTTCCTCGGCGCCTCGGGCGGCGACATCTACTTCCACGACACCTACTTCGTGCTCGCTCACTTTCATTATACGTTCGTACCGATCGCCGTCATCGCGGTGTTCGCGGGCGTCTACTTCTGGTTTCCGAAATACACCGGCCGCTTCATGAACGAAGCGCTCGGCAAAGTCCACTTCTGGCTCACCGCCATCGGCTTCAACGGCATCTTCATCCCGCTGTTCTACCTCGGCGCGGCCGGTGACCACCGGCGAATCTACAACCACATGAACTTCCCGGACCTGGCTCGCCAGGACCTGCAGTTCTGGCGAATCTTCGCCACCTGGTGCGTGGTCGTCACGCTCGTCGGTCAGGCCGTGTTCTTCCTGAACCTGTTCTGGAGCATGTTCGCCGGCAAAAAGGCGAGCAACAACCCGTGGAATTCCAACACCCTCGAATGGACGACGGCCTCGCCACCCCCGCACGGCAACTGGGCGACGCTGCCGAATTGCTACCGCGGCCCGTATGAGTACGCAAATCCTGAGCGCCAGGGCACCGACTTCTGGCCGCAGAACGAACCGTCTCACTGAATCGACGTAGAGGTATTTGACCGTGGCGATGGCACAACCGATAGCGACGAGACGCATGGCGACCGGCATCCCGACCGGGAAGCTGGCGATGTGGTGGGTGATCGGCTCCGAGATCGTGATCTTCGGCGGGCTCCTGGCCAGCTACATCATGGGCCGGATGCTCTACGACCACTGGTCCGAGCAGGCCCAGCATACCAACACCGTCGCCGGAGCGATGAACACCTTTGTTCTGCTGACGTCGTCGCTCTTCGCCGTGCTGGCGCACAACGCCGCGGAAAACAAAAAAGGCGTCAAAGCCGCGATCTACTTGTGGCTGACGATCGGCGGCGCCCTGACGTTCCTCCTGATCAAATCGATCGAATGGACGAACGAGATCATGCACGGCTACACGATCTCCTCGAACATCTTCTGGTCCTACTACTACACGGCGGCGGGCATCCACGCCGGCCACGTCATCGCCGGCTCCATCGCGATGTTCATCGTCTCGCTCGACTGCCTGAAGGGCAAGAATCTCCAGCGCGTCGAGCTCGTCGGGATCTACTGGCACTTCGTCGACATCGTTTGGATCTTCCTGTTCCCATTGCTCTACATCGCCAAGTAAGGCGGGAGATATTTGACCATGGGTCAAGCAGCGCAATCGCATTCTCAAGAAGACCACGGCAGCCACGGCGGCGGGGGCCACGGCTCCCATCATGCGCCGATCTACTACGTCAAGATCTGGGCTCTGCTCCTGGTCCTGCTGGTCGTCTCGATCCTGGGCCCGATGCTCGGCCACAAGGTCCTGACGCTGATCACGGCCTTCGGGATCGCGATCGTCAAGGCGCTGATCGTCGCCGCCTTCTTCATGCACCTCAACATCGAGAAAAAGTACGTCTGGTACATCCTCTTCGCCATGCTGGCCATGGTGGGAATGTTCTTTTTCGGCACGGCCGCCGACATCATGAAACCGACCGGTAGCAATTGGGAAAAGGTCACGGCCCTGAAGCTCATCGAGGAGCACAAGAACAAGCCCGCCGGAGAACACGGAGCCGAGCATGGTGGAGAAGGAGAGCACAAATAGGAGTTCCGCCCCATGTCTACCGTTACGGCGCTGCCCGGCGCCCAGCCCATTCGTCGTAAACCTGCCGTCCCGAGCGTAATTCTCGGCACGATCGTCTTCGTCCTGACCGAAACGATGTATTTCAGCGCGTTGGTCAGCTCTTTCCTGGTCATCCGCAGCCACGTCTTCGGGGATTGGACCCCGCCGGCCGACATCCGGCTGCCAGTCGCCGCGACGGCGTTCAACACCGCGGTGCTGATCGTCAGCGGCATCCTGATGTACCTCGCGACCCGCGCTTTCGCGCGCCCGGCCGGCCGCGACCTCACGAAAAAACTCTTCGGCACCGCGATCCTGCTCGGCGCTTTCTTCGTCGTTTTCCAAGGCTACGAGTGGGTCAAGCTGATCGGCTGGGGCATGACCTTGCAGTCCGGCATCTTCGGCTCGACGTTCTTCATGCTCGTCGGCTCGCACGGTCTGCACGTGCTGGCCGCCGTGATCGTCATGGCTCTTCTTTACCGCCGCCTGCTCAAGGGCTTGCTGAAGCTCGACGAGCTGCGGGCGATGCGGATCTTCTGGCTTTTCGTCGTCGGCGTTTGGCCGGTGCTTTACCGGTTGGTGTACTTCGGATGACCAGCCTCGTCGCCCTCTTCAAATTTCTGGCCTCCGCGACGCCGCTGCTTGCCTGCGCGGTGTGCGGTGCCGCCGTGGAAGACGCCAACACGAACGCCTTCCTCAAAGGCACGGCGCTTCTTTCGCTGATGCCGCTCGGCGTCATCGGTACGACGGCGTTCTACATTTACCGACGCACCAAGGCCACGGCAGCCGAGCAGCCCGCTCCCGAGCAGCAGTGAAGGGCGAGCTGAAACGCTATCTTTTCCTGCTCGCCCTCGGCGTCGCGGGTATCCTCACCGTGGCGATCTATCTGGAAATCGCCAAGCGGCCCGGACCGGGCGTGGCGAGCAAGGTCGAGGTGTCGCCCGCGGAGCTGAAGGACACGGCATTCCGCCTGCAGCTGGCGGGGGGCGGCGTCCTGAGCAGCGAGGAGCTCCGTGGCAAGCCCGTGTTTCTGAACTTCTGGGCGAGCTGGTGCGACGCCTGCAAGGAAGAGCGCGGCGAGCTGGCAAAGCTGAAGGCCTTCGCCGGCGACCGCATCGTGGGCATCGGTACGCAAGACGACAAAGACAGGCTGGTCGCTTACGACCAGGCGCAGCCGCACGGTTACCGGATCCTGATCGACGACGCCGGCGACGTCGCGGCGAAGTTCAGGATCACCGGCCTTCCGCACACGTTTCTGCTGGGTCCGGACGGCCAGGTTCTGGCCCGCGTCGTCGGAGCATTGCGGCCGGCGGACGTGACGGAGCTCGAACGCCTGTTCGACGCGCGCCAGAACTGACCTCGTTTCCTGGCGAAATCTGGTTTAGTATGGCGTAAATTCGTCTGCAGGCCGGCAAGGGAGATCGGGATGGTCTTCGACTTTCTCAAGAAGCAGTTCATCGACGTCATCGAGTGGAACGAGGCGGGGGACGACGAGCTCGCCGTCCGCATACCGATGCGCGACCAGGAAATCCAGTCCGGCGCCGAGCTGACGGTCCGGGAAACCCAAGCGTGCCTTTTCGTCAACGAGGGCCGCGTCGCCGACCTCTTCGGGCCGGGCCAGTTCAAGCTGACGACCCGCACCCTGCCGCTGCTCACCAACCTGAAGAACTGGGACAAGGCATTCGCCTTGCCGTTCAAATCCGACGTCTACTTCTTCAGCATGCGCCACCGCGTCGACCGGAAGTGGGGCACGCCGCAACCCATTTCGGTGCGCGACAAGGAGTTCGGACCGATCCGCGTGCGCGCGTTCGCGAATTACTCCTATGTAATCTCCGACCCCGGGCTCTTTTTCAGAAAGCTGAGCGGGACGAGGGAAGTCTTCACCACGGAAGACCTCGAGGGCCAGCTCCGGGCTCTGATTACCACCAATTTCGCGCCGGCCTTCGTCCAGACGAACATGAGCTTCCTCGACATGGCCGCCAACCAGCTCGCCTTCTCGCAAAAGATCCGGGAAGCGATGTCTTCGGCGTTCCAGGAGTTCGCCGTCACGCTCGAGTCGTTCAACCTGCAGAACGTGTCGCTTCCCGAAGAGCTCCAGGAGCGCTTCGACAAAGTCGCCGGCATGCGCATGGTCGGCGACCTCGACCAGTACACCCGGTTTCAAACGGCGGAAGCCATTCCCGTCGCGGCGGCGCAGTCGGGCGGTGCGGCGGGCGCCGGCGCGGGCCTCGCGGCAGGCGTCGTCATGGGCCAGCAAATGCTCGGCTCGATGAAGGGGCCCGCCGCGCCGAGTGACGACGTCGTGAAGCAGATCGAAAGCATCCACGAGCTGATGAAGAAGGGGATTCTCACCCCGGCCGAGTTCGAAGCCAAAAAGACCGAGCTGCTGAAGAAGATCAAGTAACGGAGCGTCCGTGGCCAAGGCCAGCTGCCCGGCGTGCGGCGCCGAGCTCAATTTCCGCTCGAAAGCGACGGTATACCTCGTCTGCGAATACTGCCGTTCGCTGGTGGTGCGGCACGATCTGAGTCTCGAGGCGAGAGGCAAGGTCGCGGAGCTCCAGGACGAGCTGACGCCGCTGCAGATCGGCGCGGCGGGGAGCATCAAAGGGCGGGCTTTTACCCTCATCGGTCGGCTCCAGCGCGAGTGGGACGGCGGCTACTGGAGCGAATGGCACGCGCTGTTCGCCGACATGAGCTCCGGCTGGCTCGCGCAAGCCCAGGGCGACTACATGATGACGTGGGAGCAGCCCTTGCCGAAAGGGCTTCCGAGCGCCTCCTCGCTGCGCGACGCCAGGCCGGGGCTGGAGTTGACGTTCGGAGGCAAGGCCTATGAGGTCACCGACACGAAGACGACGAAGATCACTGGCTACGAAGGCGAGCTACCGGCACGGCCACACCAGCCCTCGAGGCGCTCCGTGAGCAAGGCATCCCG
>JAYVBB010000800.1:0-2445 GCA_043750715.1 Pseudomonadota bacterium
AATTCGCTCCGGAAGAAGTAAGTCCCGTCTTTTCCGAGCGGCAGACCCGTCACGAAGACCGTCGGTGCCGTTGCGCTGACGTGGAGATCGGACGTCTCGTCTCCGTTCCAGTCTTTCGGCCGGACGAGCCAGGCGCTGGGCGTCGTCATGTAGACGCCGTCCGCTACGCCGATCACTTCGGGGTCGTCGAGTGCCTGCGCGGCCTTCGCAAGCCGGAACTTGTAGTCGAATTTGCACGGAAGAGCTTTGCAAACGAAGTTCCAGTCGCTGATGCCGTCGACGAAGGCCTCGCCTCCGTGCGTGATGTCGAAGCCGCCCGGCACCACCGTGTCGAAGCTCGCGTGAATGGTCAACACCTCGGCACCGGGTCCCGCCTCGACGACATAGTGGCCCTGGGGCGCGGCGAACGCCGTCCCGGGGGCGAGCAGGAACGCTAGTTCCAGAGCTTTTCGAATTCCGTCTTGGTGGGATCGAGCCGAGCCTTGGCGAACTCGACCTCGGGGGAAGCCGGCGGACCTTTGTCCTTGATCACTTCCCACATCTTCCTCGCGAGCGTGCCTTCGTTGGCGTCGAAGACGTGCTCCGAAATCGTCCAGTAGAGATGCAAATAGCCGCCGACGAGCGGCCAATCGGCCCGGCCCAGGTAGCGCCCCGCCAAATCCTTCGGCGTCGCGCGCAACCCCCCCGCCTCGAGCTCCAGCAGCGAGAGCGCGCAGGATTCGTCCTGGCGAAACAGGCCAGGGAGATGCGCCTGAATCAATTCCGAGGTGCGCTTTTCGACCAGCGCCTTGCGAGAGGCTCCGGCCTGGTTCAGCCGAGACAGCATCGGGTATTCGACATCGCAAAGATACGCCTCGTCATGGTCTCCGAAGTTCCTCGCGAGACTATACAGCCAGTCCAGGTGCCCGTTCAACGTGGACACCGACAGCATGCGACCGAAATAGTTCGACGCGAGCTTGTCGGGGGCCTGATGCCATTTGCGCTTCGGAAGCTCGATCTGATTCAGCTTGTTACGCTTGCGCCAAACCTCGCTGCCTTTTTGATCCACCATCTCGGCCGCGACGACGGCTTCTCGCAGAACCTTCATGTCGGATTCGGGCGTCTTGTGATAGGCCGGAAAGAATTCGGCGGCCGCCTTAGCTTTGTGCACGTCCGCGTAGGCGACGAACAGGCGCTGCTGTAGGTCTTCGGAGACTTTCGGAAACAGGTTCTTCCGGTTTTTTTCGAAGAAACTCAGGGCGCGGTAGATGTCACCCTTCTCGAAGTAAGGCTGGATCTGCGACGCCTGATATTCGCGCACCGGCGTCACGAAGGACTTAAGGAAGCGGGACTCGGGGTAAGTGCCGGCAAAGTCTTTGACCCGGCCGAGCATGTCGGGCGTGCGCTCTCTTTCCGTATAGGACGCGACCTGGCAGGACCAGGCGAGCTCCTGGGCGACGGGAGGCATCTCTCCCTTCTTCGCCTCTTCGAGCAGCTCCCGGGCATGCGCGACGTTGTTGCCGTTGTAAAATGGCAGCTCCAGGCAGGCTTCACGCATCTTGGCGATGTGACCGGCCGGGTGCGAGCGGTATTCGTGGCCGACTTTGTAGTACTCGAGCTTCGCCTTCTCGAAATCCTTCCGGGCCAGATAGCCGTCGGCGATCCGCAGCGCTGCCCAGCCGCCGAATTCCTTGGGCAGCTCCGCAGTGACGTTCCGGAACACGCCGCCTTGCAGCGCGAAATGCAGGATCTTCTGCGCTTCGGAAAAGCGGCCTAGCCAAAACAGCGACTCGCCGCGGAGGACCAGCTGCGCCGGGTTCATCTGGCGCATGTCGTCGTCGATCTTGGCGCCAAGGCCGTAGGCGTCTTCGGCGAGGTCGTAGTTGTTCAGGTCGTAATAGATGTCGCCGATCCGCGCGAAGGCCGCGGCCGCCTCCACCGGGTCGGGATCCTGGCGGATCGCCTGATCGAGCTCCTGCACGGCTTCGAGGTAGGAGAGGCTCTTCACGAACGACTCCGCTAGGATCCGGTGAAAGGCGGGACGGTACTCTTTTCTGCCGGTTTTCCGGAGGAAATTCATCGCCGTGTCGGCAGCCCCGTAGGCTCCAGCGAAGCGGTCGAACTTCCAATAGACCGCCGCCAGGTTGTAGAGCCCTTTGGGTGTCATCTCGTCGACGACCGGATCGGGCAGGTCGGCCTTCATGATCAAGGCCCAGCTGAGGAACGTGGCGGCGTTGGCCATGTTGCCTTTGATCGCGGCGTCGTCGACTGGCACTCCCATTTCCTTGGCGTCGGCGAAAGACAGGTTCAGGAAGCCGTAGCCCGTGAAGTAGTCGTTTCGGCGGTGGAAGGGAAATTCCTTGCCGTATTGCGCCCGGGCCGAGAGCCAGGTCGCCTTCGCCTCGTTGTACTTCTTCTCGAGAAAGAGCACCCGGCCACGGTTCATGTGGTCGATGGCCCGACCGG
>JAYVBB010000801.1:0-3881 GCA_043750715.1 Pseudomonadota bacterium
TGGAGCGAACACCTGCAGGAAAGGGCGCAAGCGGTCGGCCATCTTGGAGCCGCGGAGCGGCGGCGCCATCAGCACGACGCGGCCGACGCGCCGTGGGCAATAGGTCCGCACGGCTTCCCGCGCCACGATCGCGCCCATGCTGTGGCCGACGACGTGGAGTTTGCCGGCGGCTTCCTCGCCGTCCAGGCGCTCGAGTTCGCGGGCGAGGTCGGCGATGTATTCTTTGAGGCTGCCTTTGAGGCTCGGATAACCCCAATTGACGACGCGGTAGCCGAGCTTCATCAGGCGCCGCGCGAGCGGCACCATCGCGAAAGGACTCCCCGCGAAACCGTGCACCAGAATGACCGTGTCCTGATTCATCGGGTCATTTTACTGGAAAACGATGCTGACGGTCTGGCTTTCGTTGAGGGCCCTGGACTTGATGTTGATGGTGTCTTTCACCTTCGACTCGGCGCCGGGCACCATGAAGGAGATCCGGGCGACGTTGCCAGTCACGTTGAAAGTGCCCCGGGGCTGCCACGGGGGAATGATCGGGAGCGGTCCGGGAATCGGAGCGAACGAGGCCTCGATCGCCTGCTGGTACTGATCGGTGCCGACGAGCAGGCCGCTCAGGTCTTCCTTGGTATAGCTCGTGGGCACGATACCGGGAGGCAGCTTCACTTCGATGAAGATCGTGTAGTCCTGGTCGTCGACGGGATTGGCCGGTTCGGCCCAGGCCTTGAAGCTGCCGGCGGTGACCGCCGTGGTCGGGGCCGTGCTGCCCGTGTCGCCGCTCGTGCCCGCGTGGGTAGCCGTGGCGGTGTCGGCGGGGTTGCCGTCTCCGGACTGGGGCGTCTTGGTCTTCGGTTTCGGCTCGGCCTTCGAGTCGGACGGAGCCTTGCTGCCGCCTCCGGCGAAGTCGCTGCTATTGCAGCCGACCGCAACGGTCAGCGCGAAAACGGCGAAGAGCGGGAGCAGGCGCATGGTTTCTCCGGACTGAGGCGTAGCCCTCATATCGGCGAAAACACCGAAAAACTTTAGCACCATTGGTAAACACCCCAAAAAGCAGGCGATCTCTCGTGTGCCTGAGGGCGTTCTGCTAACCTTCAGGCAATGAAATCATTGCTTTCGATGACCTCGGCGCGAGCCGGCTCCGGCAGATTGCCGTCGAAGACCCCGAGGCCCGGCGACAGCCCAAGCTTGGTCATGGACCGGTAGGCGAGCAGATGCGCCGGGACCAAGACACCGCCCAGAAACTCGTGAGGAAACGACGCGAAATACTGCGCGAAAAAGTAACCGACGAGAACGACCGTGCCGCATTTTTGGCTGAGGGATGGCATCCCTCGATTATATACTGAAATGACTTTTTACGTTCATGATGACGGGCGGTTGAGCGTTGAATCCCCCGGCCTGGCCCTCGACAGAGGGGCAAAGGTTGTCTAGGTTCTCCGCATGTCCGGCAGCCTCGAAGACGTCAAAAACAGGATCCTCGGCAAGATCTCCCTCGCCTCCTTGATAGGCGAGCAGGTCCAGCTGACGACGCGCGCCGGCCGCGCCATGGGATGCTGTCCTTTCCATGCGGAGAAGACGCCGAGCTTTCACGTCTTCGACGACAATCACTACTACTGCTTCGGCTGCAAAGAGCACGGCGACGCGATCACCTACGTCAGGAAGCGCGAAGGCCTCTCGTTCGTCGACGCGCTGCGTCACCTGGCCAAGAAATTCGCCATCGAAGCGCCGGAGCTCGAGCAGGCCCGCGGCCGACTCGACGCGCAGAACCGCAACGCCTCGCTGTTCAAGATGATGCTCGAAGCCCAGGAATTCTACGTCCAGGAGCTGTGGGGCCCGCGCGGAGGCGATGCCCTCGCCTACTTGAAAAACCGCGGCTTCTCGGAAGACAACATCAAGGCCTTCGGCTTCGGCTTCACGCCGGAGTACCACTACGGACTCGTCAAGCACCTTCGCGGCAAGAACTATGGCGAAGACGACATGGTCAACTGCTCGCTGGCCCTGCCGTCGTCCCAAAGCGGCGGCCGGCCGTTCGATTTCCTGCGCGAGCGCTTCACGCTGCCGATCCACGACATCCAAGGCCGCATCATCGCCTTCGGCGGCCGGACGATGACCGACCAGCAGCCGAAATATCTGAACAGCAAGGAAACGAAGCTCTTCGACAAGTCGCAGACGCTGTTCGGCTTCGACAAGGCGCGGCGCGTGATGCGCGACAAGGGCCGGGCGCTCGTCGTCGAAGGCTACATGGACACGCTGCAGCTCTGGCAGAACGGCTTCACCGAAACCGTCGCCTGCCTCGGCACCGCCTTCACCGAATGGCAGCTCAAGCAGCTGAAGCACGCGACCGGCGCACTGACGCTGCTCTTCGACGGCGACTCCGCCGGCCAGCGCGCGACGCTCGCCGCGGTCACCGTCGCCCTCGCGGTGCCGGAAGTGCACATCAGGGCATGCGCTCTGCCCAGCGGCGAAGATCCCGACAGCTACGTGCGAAAGCACGGACCCGCAAAGCTCGAGGAGCTGCTGCACGGCGCCGTCGACCTTTTCGATTTCGCGGTGCGGGAAAAAATCAAAGGCACGCACCAGCTCGCCATTCCGGAGCTCGTAAGCAAGGAATTCGTGCCCTGGCTCGCGAAGATCCCGGACAGAATGCAGCGCAGCTTCCTCGTCTCGCGCATCGCGCAGCTCACCGGCATCGGCAAGGGCGGCATCGAAGCCCAGATCATCACGCCCCCCGGCGCCGTCTCCCGCTCGCGCGTCGAGCAGGCGCGCGCCGGCGGCATCGCGATGCCGCCGGCGTCTTCCCCGCTGGAGCCCGGGGTGATGGACCTCTTCGGCCACATTTATTACGCCACCCCCGACGAGATCGACGTCCGCCGGATCCGGGACGAGGCGCTGAAGGAGCTCACCCTCAGCGTCGAGCATGCGGCTCTCATCGACGAGCTGCTTGCATCGCTGGAGCAGGGCGTGAGCCCGGCAACCCGCGACCTCAAGGATTGGACCCTCGGACTGGACCCGAACATGGCAATACTTTTGGAAAAACTCGCGCGGGAAGCCGCCGCCTTCACCTGTTCCGACCGCCCCGCGCGGCTGGACCGGGTGATCGCCCACTTCAGAGCCCTAAGGGTGAGGAGGACAATTCACTTGTTGAAGTCGGAGATGCACCGCCTCATGTCGGTGCCGGGCAGCCAGGAAGACGTCGCGCAACTCCTCAAGACGATTGGGGAACTGAACGGCGAATTGCGTGCCAAAGCGGCGCCGTAAAGCCAGGATTCCGTAGACACTCCGGCATGTTCGGATTAGTGTTGCTGATCTCGGGATATTTCATTATTTAATGCGATCCTCCAGGACTACCAGAGGGACGGGCTTTCATGGCCTGTACGTCCTTCCGTCTCGAAGCGGGGTTAGAGATAACGATGGCGAAATCCAAAGCGAAGACCAAAGCGAAGCAACCTACGAAAATTGCGACGAAGGCGAAGAAAGCTCCGCTCCGTCGCATTCTGCAGAAGTCTCCCGCGAAGGCCCAGATCAAGTCGTCCAAGTCGTCCTCCTCGAGGGTCAACGACACGATGAAGAAAGTCGTCACGAAGGTGTCCGCTCTCGTCGCGCCGAAAAAAGCGCAAGCGAAGAAAATGGAGCCCGCGAAAGCCCCGGTGAAGAAGCCGGAGCTCAAGACGCAGGCGAAGCCGGCGGCCAAGCCGCATGCGCTGACGAAGAAGCCCGAAAAGGAAGCGCTCGCCAAGGCTCCGGTGAAAGCCGTTGCCGCGGTGCCGCCGCCGGCCACGAAAAAGGGCACCAAAGGCGCCAAAGGCGCCGGCTCCGAAAAAGGGTCCAAAGGTAAAAACGAAGACGGCACGGTGTCGCTGAAACCGGCCGACATGGAAAAAATCGTCGGC
>JAYVBB010000802.1:0-2351 GCA_043750715.1 Pseudomonadota bacterium
CCCATCTTCTTACCAGAGAAGGAATATCGGCACCCATCAGTGCAAAATTTCCCTGACATAGTGTAAGCCCGCTGTATTTGCTGGGCACCAGGTTCAACAATGAACTGCGAAAAGATGCGCGGGTAGCCCTTGCCGGGCGTCACGGCGCCGACGTGGTCGGAGCTGGGAATCAGGTCGGGGCTCGCCAGGCCTTGCGAGAAGGCCTGGGCCCAAAGGTCGGGAGTCCAGTGTTCGAGGTCCTGGCGCGTCTGGGCGTCGCTGACGCAGAAGTCCGGCTGCGTCGCGGGCAGCGGCAGACCTTGGGCGCCGGGAGGAATTCCGCCGCCGTCTTCGGCCGCGATCTCGCCTTTGACGGACGAAGCGGAATCGCCGCCCGTCTTACAACCGGCGGCGACCAAAAAGGACGACACGACGCAAGCGACGACGCTAAGGCGTAAAACCATGGGACGTAAATCCTTATCGAGTGGGAATTGCCCCTGATTTTATCATGACTTGACGGCGCGCGGGTCCAGGATGTCCCGGAGGGCGTCGCCTACGAAGTTTAACGCCAGTACTAACAACGCGATAGCGCAGCCGGGGATCATGGAAAGGAAAGGGGCCTCGGTCAGTACCGTCCGTCCCTGGCCGAGAATTGCTCCCCAGGAGGGGGCGCCGTCTTGGGGACCGAGGCCGAGGAAGCTGAGGCTCGCCTCGACGACGATGACGCCGGAGAGCGAGAAAGTCGCGTGCACGACGAGGGGCGATAGCGTCGCCGGGAAGACGTGCTTCCAGATCTGCCGCCAGTCGGTGGCGCCCAGCGCGCGGCTCGAGAGCACGTACTCGCGTTCGCGCGCGCTGAGCGTCTGGCCGCGGACGAGGCGCGCCGAGCTGGTCCAGCCGGTGGCCGCAATCGCGAAGATGACGTTGTTGAGGCTCGGTCCCATCAGTGCGGCCAGCGACATCGCGAGCAGCGTACCGGGAAATGCCATGAGGAGATCGACGATGCGCATCAGCACGGCGTCGAGCGTGCCACGTTTGAAGCCGGCCGCCAAACCGATGGTGGTGCCGAGCGTGCAGGAAAGCAGCACGGTGATGAAAGAGATGTAGAGCGAGGTGCGCGCGCCGTACAGCATCGCGGTCAGCACGCTGCCTCCGTTGAGGTCGCGGCCGAGGAGGTCGGCGCCGCCCGGCGGCGTCAGCCGCAGCGCGATGTCCATGTCGTCAGGAGCCGTCGGTGCCAGCCAGGGCGCGAAAATCGCCGCGAAAATGAAAAAAATCGCGATCGTCGCCCCGAACCAGATGCGCGGGTTCTTCGCCAGCCGCCGGACGAGCTCGGCGCGCGGCGACCGGCTACTTGCCGGTTTTGATGCGCGGGTCGACGACGGCATAGGACAAATCCGTGATGAGGTTGACGAGTAGGTACGTGAACGAGAAGACAAGCACGCAGCCCTGGACGACCGGGTAGTCGCGGTTGTTGATGCCTTCCAGAATGAGGGAGCCGAGTCCCGGCCAGTCGAAGATCCGCTCGGTGATGATGGCGCCGGTAAGCAACACGCCGAACTGGAGGCCGATCACGGTAACGAGCGGCAGAGCGGCGTTGCGGAACACGTGCTTCATCACGACGACGAACTCTTTGTTGCCCTTGGCTCGGGCCGTGCGCACGTAGTCTTCTTTGAGGTTGTCGAGCATCGAGTTTCGCGTCATGCGGGAGAGCATCGCCGACAAAGCGATGCCAAGCGTCAGCGACGGCAGGACGTACGTGGTCCAGTCGCCGCGCTCGGATACGGGAAGCCAGCCGAGTTTGAGAGAGAAGACGAGCACGAGCAAGGGTCCGAGCCAGAAGTTCGGGATGGCGATGCCGGTCATCGCGAAGCCCATGGCCACGAAATCCAGCGGTTTCCCGGCTTTGACCGCGCTGATGATCCCGAGCGGCACGCTCAAGGTCATCGCGACGACCATCGCGCAGAAGGCCAGTTCCATCGTCGGACGGACGCGGTCGGCGATCAATTCCGTCACCGGCTTCCGGTAGAGGAGCGAGGTACCGAGGTTCCCGTGCGCGATGTCGGCATAATAGGAGAGGAGCTTCGGGACGAACGGCTTGTCGAGTCCGAGGTCGTGGCGGAGCTGAACTTTTTCCTGCTCCGTCGCATAAGGGCCGAGGATCGTGTCGGCGGGATCACCCGGGACCAGATGGATCAGTGCAGACACGATGCACACGACTCCAAGGCCGACCGGAATCAGCGCCAGGAATCGCTTGATGATGAAGGTCAGCAACGGACTCTCTCGGGTTTACTTCTTCTCGGCCGTGAGCAGGGCGCCGTAGCGGCCGTCCGCGTAGACTTCGAAGCCTGAAACCTTCTTGTTCACGACCG
>JAYVBB010000803.1:0-3741 GCA_043750715.1 Pseudomonadota bacterium
CCGTGAAAGTGGAAGTCGCGCCCATCGCTACCACGGCCGAGACGATCGACCAGAGCATCTACTTCGTCGACAAGGGCCGGAAGACCAAGCTCTTGACTCATCTTCTGGATCAGAACCCCAAGATGACGCGGACGCTCGTCTTCACCCGCACCAAGCACGGCGCCAACCGGGTCGCCGAGTCCCTGACGAAGAGCGGCCACGTCGCCGCCGCCATCCACGGCAACAAATCGCAGTCGGCGCGCCAGCGCGCCCTGCAAGGGTTCAAGGACGGCACGGTCAAGGTGCTGGTCGCCTCCGACCTCGCTTCGCGTGGCCTCGACGTCGAGGAAATCTCGCACGTCGTGAACTTCGACCTGCCGAACGTCCCGGAGACCTACGTCCACCGCATCGGCCGCACCGGCCGGGCGAAGGCGGCGGGCACGGCGATCGCGTTCTGCGACCAGAGCGAAGAGCGCGACCTCCTGCGTGACATCGAGCGTTTGATCCGGAAGCAGATTCCGGTGCGCCAGGCCGAAGGCTTCGTTGACTCCGGACCGATCGAAAGGGAAGAGCGGGCCCCCCGGCCTCCTCGCCATGGCGGTGGCGGCGGCGGCGGTGGTGGTCGAGGCGGTCGAGGCGGCGGCGGCGGCAGATCCCAAGGTCAACGCTCGCAGGGCGGCGGCGGTGGTCGCAGCGGCGGCGGTCGTAGCAGCGGCGGCGGTGGTCGTAGCGGCGGCGGCGGTCGCAGCGGCGGCGGCGGTCGCAGCGGCGGCGGAGCCCCGGCTTGAGCCGGCAGCCCTTGCTCGACGCAATCGCCCGTTACCGGGACGGACTGCGTCGGGGCTCGTGGCGGCATGCCTCGTTCGACGAGGCCGAGGAAACCGCGATCCTGGAAAAATTCCGGGTTTTCGTCGAGGCGACTCCCGACTGCTTCGAGCGCACGTCGCCCGCAGGCCACATCACGGGGTCGGCTCTGGTCGTTTCCTCCGACCTCAGCGAAGTCCTTCTGACCCATCACCGCAAACTCGACAAGTGGTTGCAGCTCGGCGGCCATTCCGACGGCTCACCGGCGACTCACGAAGTCGCCTTCCGCGAAGTCGAAGAGGAATCCGGACTGAAGCGCATAGCCTTCGTCCAGGCTGCGCCCTTCGACTTCGACTGGCACGAAATTCCGGCGCGGAAGACCGAGCCTCCGCACATTCATTATGACGTGCGCTTTCTGATCAGCGCCGACCGCACGGAACCGCTGACCATCACCGACGAGTCGAACGACTTGCGTTGGTTCAAAGTCGCTGACGCGCGGCAGGTCACCTCCGAGCGCAGTATGCACCGCCAGTTCGACAAGCTCGACTACCTGAGAACGCCTTAAGGCTGCTCGGGCACGCTGACTTTGATCGGGCCGTCCGGCAGCTTGTCGACCTAGGCGACAAAGCCGCCGAAATTGACCAATTAAAGGAGAGGGTTGACAGTTACGGCATGAGACTTAAGGTAGGAAGGTGCAGTCTGAACCACTAGGACGTGAACTTGGCTGATTACTACAAAATTCTGGGCCTCGAAAAAGGGGCAAGTCCCGAAGAGCTCAAAAAGTCTTATCGCAAGCTCGCCATGCAACATCACCCCGACCGCAACAAGGGCGACAAGAAGTCGGAGGAGAAGTTCAAGGAGATCAGCGAAGCGTACGCCGTGCTTTCCGACGACCAGAAGAGGAAGCAGTACGACGCGTTCGGCGATCAGCGCTTCCACCAGCAATACTCCCAGGAAGACATTTTCAAGAACACCGACTTCGGGCAGGTGTTCAGCGAGTTCGACCTCGGCGGCGGCCTGGGCGACATCTTCAGCCGGATCTTCAGCGGCGGAGCCGGCGGCTTCGCCGGCGCGGGCGGCTTCCCGGGCGGCCAGCGCGGTGGCTTCGGCGGCGGCGCCGCCATGAAGGGGCAGGACGTCGAGTACCCGCTCCGCATCACGTTTCACGATGCGTTCAGCGGCGGCGAACGCCAGCTCGGCTTCAAGCTTTCCGACGGCACGTCGCGTCAGCTCAAGGTCCGGATCCCCAAGGGAGCCAAAGACCAGGGACGACTGCGCGTCGCGGCAATGGGTGCGGAATCTCCCTACGGCGGCCAAGCCGGCGACCTGATCGTCGTCCTGGAAGTGACGCCGCACCCCACCTTCGAGCGCGACGGCGACGACATCCTGGCGCGCGTGCCGCTCAAAATTTCAGAAGCCCTCCTCGGCGCCTCCAAGGACGTCGAGACGATGGACGGAGTCAAGAAGGTCAAAATTCCGGAGGGCGTCAAGCCGGGCACCAAGGTGCGGCTGAAAAACCTCGGATTCCCGAAGCAAGGCCAATCGACGCGCGGCGATTTCTACGCGGTGGTCGACATCCAGATGCCGCAGAAACTCACCGACTCGCAAAAGAGTGCCGCGCTTGCTCTACAAAACGTCGATCTGTAGCCTCCTCCTCGTCGCATCGAGCGCCCTGGCGGAGGAACCCGGCTATTCGCCCTTCCCCGTCGACGCACCCGTGCTGGACGCGCCGTACACCTTCGACTCGCCGGCTTTTCCGTCGATGCAGCAGTCGCTCCGGTACAGCACCGGCGCTTATCAAATGCTGCATTGGAGCATCGGCCATCTCGTGAACCCGCACCGCGAAGGCTGGAAGGGCGTTTGGTCCCGCCTCGCCTTTCTCGGTTTCGACAGCATTGCAGCCTACTTCCCCCTGTTCGACTCGTGGACGCACGAGGAGTTCCACCGCGCGGTCATGGGTTATCGTGGCATTGCGAGCTACGACGACGTCTACAATATGAACGTCGGCGCGAGCGTGATCTCCGTGTCGCACGTCAAAGACGACGACCTGGTCGAGTTGAAACGCAACCATCCGGCCGACATGGTGCGCCTACCCGCGGCGGGGATCGAAGGCGAGTCCCTGCTCGCGCTCGCCCTCGAAAAAGACGCCTTCTTCGACGCCGTGACGAACTACCACCAGATGGCGATCCTGATGGCGTACCTCAACGACTACGCCTACGTTGCGTCGGGCGCCACCGACGACGCCGACGAAATGTCGGACGAGATGAACGAGGCCGAGGACGAAGTCGAGGTCCGGGACTTCGTCGGCCACGACTTCACGAGCTGGGTCTACGACCTCTACCGGCCGGACGAGCCCTACGAGGCGCGCGGCATCCATCCATCGGGCAACGGCATCGACCGCTACCGGAAGCACTCCGACCTGACCGCCGAAGAGTCGCACTTCCTCGAGATGCAGGGGCGTCTCATGCTCTTGAACTTCGTCGACCCCCAGCTCTGGGGCTTCGGGTCGTTCGGCGAGCCGGGAGCGGCGAAGTGGAACGCGAGCCTGCAGCACTATCTGACGTCGTTCGGTTACACGAACAACGCCAACCTCTTTTTCCAATCCGGGACGGCGAACGTCTTCGCGACGGCGCTCAACTACCGGAACGACACGCAGTCGCTTTACGGCCTCGCCATCGAGCTGCGGCGCTATCCCCTGCCCGGCTTGCCGCTGGTGCGCGCGGTTTCGGCGCGCGGTCACGTCTACCGGCAGCCGACGCACCAGCTTTTCCGCGACCGGACCAGCCGGCTCGGCGGCCTGGGCGCCGTGACGCTCTACTTCCCCGTCTCCGGCCGGATCGACACCTATCTCGAAATTGAACGCAAGTCTCCGGGCTGGGTCGCGGGCACGCCTTACTTGGATGCGGCGACTTCGGGACGCGTCGGGGTGCTGCTGCGAGCCTTCTAGCCCCTGCACCG
>JAYVBB010000804.1:0-3342 GCA_043750715.1 Pseudomonadota bacterium
CAAAGAAGCTTCGATCGCGCGTCTCATGACCGGGGAGAAGCGGAAGTGGGAGCCGGCGACCGACGACCCTTGGTTGACCGGCATCGTCGCCGACGTCGACGAGGACACCGGGCGTTGCACACGGGTCACCAGAATTCGGTGGGAGATGGGCGACGCCGCCAAGGGCGTCGACCTCGCGGGCGAAGACTGAGCGCGCAGGGTCGTCTCGCCGGACGAAAGTTCAACTGATCAGCCTGTTTCGGCGAGCCGCCAGCTGTGGCAAGGTCGGGGGGCACAGAGCGACGTGGCCCCTAGGCCCGGTACCAGAGGAAGGTTCGGCATGATCCCGTTCAACCTGCATAGCTTCTCACTCGGGCCATTTGCGCCCCGGACGCGGCGTCTCTTGGTCGCCTCCGCCGCCGTGACCTATGCCGCGCTGCTCGCCTCGTCGGCGCCTGCCTTCGGCTTCTTCGTCGACGGTGACGGTCACTACGCGCTTCGCGGCGAGACGCAGACGGCGCCCGCGTTCTCGAAGCGCCTCGGCACGTACCAAGCGATTCAGCAGTCGTTCCGTCTCAAGGGAGAAGCGCGCTTCAACGACCAGTCGAGCATGTTCCTCGAGTTCCGGCTGTTCGACAATCCGCGCGAGTCGTATCTCGGCGACACGGCGGAGCCGCGGGAATGCGACGCGAGCCGCACCGGCGAGCGACCGACGACCGACGACCCGAACCACCCCTGCGAAGGCGAACACCAAAACAGCGGCGAGCCGGGCTACCGTCCCTACACGCCGAAAGTGACGAAGGCGTACATCCGTTACGCCTTCGACTACTGCATCATCGAAGCGGGCCGCCGCGGCCGTGACTGGGGTCTCGGCATCTTCATGGATTCCGGCGACAAACCCTTCTCGAACGACTCGTCCGTTTACGACGGCGTCAGCTGCGACATCAACATCCAGAAGACCAATACCTTGGGCTTCACCGTCGGTTACGACAAGCTCGCGGAAACCGGTGCCGTCATCGACCGCGACAAAGCATCCAACAACCGCCGTTACGGCGCCAACGACTCCGCGGACGACATCGACCAATTCTACTTCTCGATCGGCTACAACGACACCAAGGCGAACGCCGGTTCGGCGTTCACGAAGCAGGTCGGAGTCTACTTCGCACAAGTGTCCTCTCGCGCCTACGAAGCCACCGACGCCGAGTGCGACGACGGCACGACGGGTTGCCAGAAAGAAACTGGCGGCTCCGAAACCGACCTCAAATTCATGGACCTTTACACCGCTTTCTTCGTCGGCGACCTGACCATCCGGAACGAAGTCCTCTTCCGCATGGGTAAATCGAAAGACCCGAGCTTCATCGACCTCGGCGGCCAGCTCCGCGACGACGGCGAAGTGGCTACCAACAAGCTCGACTCGATCGGCTTCGCGGGCGGCATCGACTGGACCGTGAGCCACGCCGGCGCCGCACTCGGACCTGCCGAGTACAACGAAGGCACGCTGTCGCGTCACGTGATCTTCCTGAACTATGCCTTCGCCCCCGGCGACAGTGACGGCTACTACAACAATGATACCGATCCGGCTTCCGACATCGGCAACAACGTGAAGTTCCGAAACAACAAAGTCAAAGCAATGGCTTTCCACCGCAACTTCAAGCCGGCGCTTCTCCTCTTCAACGGCCGCCCCGAAGCGGACAATCTGATCGTCGACGGCGCGTTCAATCCCGGCCGCATGGAAAACGCCACGCTCGCCGCCACGGGTTACCGCTTCGAAAGCACGGAAACCGGCAGCTTCGAAGTGAAGTTCATCACCGCGCAAATGAACGAGACGCCTCCCGGCGCCGTGCGCGATTACTATGACTCGCTCCCTGACACCGACGAAAACTCCACCCGCCCCGCGGGTTTCTACGGCAAGAGCCTCGGCTACGAGCTCGACCTCTCCTACGTCTACAAAGTCGGCCGCGAAGCCGACCTCGGCGTCGCCGCGGCCGCGGCACTACCGGGTGACGCCTGGAAGACGAGCACGACTTCCAAGCCGACGAACAACTTTCTGCTGCAGTCTTCGGCGACGTTCCACTTCTAGGGCTGAAGTCACGGGTGGAACGGACCCGACGCGCGAAAGGGCCCCGCCTTGCTGCCGGCAACGGCAGTATTGCCTCGGATTATCGCGGCTAATCCGAGCTGCTGCCGAGAAACACCAGAGTATGGACAGGTCTCACGATAACATAGGCGAAGTCCCAGAAAACGGGATACGCGGGATGGCCGGCGCATAAGCGAAATCTCGTCAATTGACTCGCTTCAGAGGTCGCTTGTTTCAGCTCCTGCAAGACTGCTCGGACCAATTCCGTAAACCGATTCGACGCCAATACACTTGGCTCAGGCCCGCTGCCCTCGTCGCCCACGTAGAGCAGCAACTGCTCGACCTCGCCTAGGATCGCGGCCTCCGTGACCGGACCCGCCTCGCCGACGACCGCTAAGGGGCCGAGGGCGAGGCGACGTACCAGCTCGTCGCCTCGCCCGGACTGGAGGGCACGTAGTAGGCGCGGAGGAAGATCTGATAGTTGTGCCCGTACAGTAGCGGCGTCAACTCGGCAAGTATGCTTTCCATCATCGAGGCATATCGGGGAGGTGATGGGCTGATGGCCCTGCGAGAACGGAGTTGCAGTATGTAAAACACCGTTGGAAGAAAACGGCAATGTTCTTGTGGTGGTCATGATTTCGGAGGGTTCGCTTCGGGCCATTCGGTGCTGCAGGGCTGCGTGCCCAAGATTGAGCGCGAAAGCGCCTCGCTTGCGCGGCGCACGGCCAGCCGAGTGGGTTGACTCGGACTTCTACGTTCAGACTGAACGTGAAGATGGGGTGGAGGGACTGCGGTGGGCGTCAACTCGTAAGCCCAGATCTGGTGCGAGAGATCGCTTCGGCCATGCGGCGATGAAGGGCTGCGTGCCCAAAGGTTGTGCGGGATAGCGCCTCGCTTTGCGTGGCGCACGGCCAGCCGAGTAGGTTGACTCGGATTTCTACGTTCAGACTGAACGTGAAGATAGGAGTGGACGGTTTTTTCGAGGCGACTTTTGCGCGGCAGAAGCACGAGGCGAAAACACCGCGAGGGACGACTAATCAGATGCCTGAGCGTGGTTTCTCGGGTGGCCCGCGAAAATTTAGTTCGCGCGGCGATTCGACAACCAGCGTGCGCGAAATCGCGTCGATAAAACCCGTGGTAGAAATCTCCTGAACCAAGCGGGAGGTGCGCGATGCAAGATTTGAAACAGCTCGAGAGCAAGACCCTGGTCATCCAGCTCGAAGTGATGGCGAAACATGAGCGGAAGCATCAGGTCGAAATCCTGCGGTACTTGGCCGAGCTCGACG
>JAYVBB010000805.1:0-3189 GCA_043750715.1 Pseudomonadota bacterium
GGTCCCAACGCGCGCGGCATCCTGACGTCCTGTACGGCGGGCGGAGTCGAAGAGCTGAAGTTCTTCGGCCTGACGAAGACCCAGCTCGGCGGCATCAACGTCACGGTCAGCCGCACGGGCTATACCGGCGACCTAGGCTACGAAGTCTGGTGCGACACCAAGGACTCCGAAGCCGTCTACGACAAGCTCATGAAAGCGGGCGAACCGTACGCCATCATGCCGGCGGGACTCGACGCCATGGACGTGGCGCGGGTGGAAGCCGGCTTCATCATGAACGGCGTCGACTACTACTCGGCCAACCACGTGATGATCGAAGAACGCAAGAATTCGCCTTACGAAATCGGCCTCGGCTGGACCGTCGAGCTCGAGCGTCCGGCCGGCTCGCAGCCGTTCGTCGGCCAAGCCGCCCTGAAAAAAGAGCTAGAGCGCGGCGAAGATGCCACCACATGGCGCCTCGCGGGCCTCGACATCGACTGGGTGGAAACGGAAAACCTCTTCGCCGACTACGGCCTGCCGCCGGAAGTCAGCTCGAAGGCTTGGCGCGAAGGCAAACCCGTCTATGACCAGGCCGGCCACTGGGTCGGCATGGCGACGTCCGGCGCCTGGTCGCCGATCCTGAAGAAAAACCTGGCGTTGGCCCAGCTAAAAGGGCCTTTCGCAAAGGAAGGCACGCGCGTCAAATTCGAGATGACGGTGGAGTTCCGCCGCCACACGGTCACTGCGACCGTGGTGAAGCTGCCGTTCTTCAATCCGCCGAGAAAGAGGTCCTAAATGGCTACCAAAAAATACGACGCGATCATCGTCGGCGGCGGACACAACGGTCTGGTCGCGGCGGCGTACCTCGCGAAGGCCGGCAAAAAAGTCCTCGTCCTGGAAAAACGCCACGTCCTCGGCGGCGCCGCCGTCACGGAAGAGATCTATCCGGGCTTCAAATACTCGGTGTGCTCTTACGTCGTGAGCCTCTTCCGCCCGGGCATCATCCGCGAGCTCGAACTCGCCAAGCACGGCATGGAGATCATCCCGCTCGAGACGGCCTATTCGCCGCTCCCGAACGACCAGGGTCTTTGCCGCTGGCCGGACTCCAACCGCTCGCGCCAGGAAATCTCCCGCTTCTCGCAGAAGGACGCCGAGATCTACCCGGAATTCTCGATGGCGATGTCGAAGATGTCGCGCTTCGTGAAGAACATCATCGACTCGCCGGCGCCGGACCCGACGTCGTTCAACCCGAGAGAGATCTTCGAGCTGCTCCGCCTCGGCAAGCACTTCAAGGATTCGGGCGTCGACTTTCTGAACCTCCATGCCAAGCTCCTGACGATGAGCGCCTCCGACTTCCTCGACATGTGGTTCGAATCGGACGTGCTCAAAGCCCCGATGTCGGTCTCCGGCATCATCGGCACCTACCTCGGCGTCAAATCGCCGGGCACCGCCTACGTCCTCCTCCATCACTACATGGGCGAGATAGACGGCGCGTTCCGGTCCTGGGGCTTCTCCAAGGGCGGCACGGGCCAGATCTCAATGGCCTGCGCCCGCGCGGCCGAAGCCCATGGCGCCGAGATCCGCGTTTCGGCTCCCGTCTCGCACATCCAGATCAAAGGCGACCGGGCGACCGGCGTCGTCATGGAAAACGGCGACGAGATCGAAGCCAAAATAGTCATCTCCAACTGCGACCCGCACCTGACTTTCAAGAAGCTGGTCGGCGAGAAGCACCTGGACGACGAATTCGTCCGCCAGATCAATCGCTACAAGCTCCGCGGCAGCTCCGGCAAGGTCAACTTCTCCGTCGACAAGCTCCCGGCCTTCAAAGGCCGTGAAGGCACCGCCCACTTGCGCGGCGACATCTCGATCGGCCCGAGCGTCAACTACCTCGAACGCGCCTACGACGAAGCCAAGTACGGCGCTTACTCGCGCCGCCCTTACATCAACATGGTCATCCCGTCGCTGGTCGACCCGAGCGTCGCCCCTCCCGGCAAGCACGTCGTCAGCTGCTTCGTGCAGTACGCGCCGTACCGCCTGAAGGAAGGCCCCGCGGACTGGCCGAACCAGCGCGAAGCGTTCGGCGACACCGTCGCCGACACCATCGAGGAGTTCGTCCCGGGCTTCAAGGCCTCCGTGCTTCATCGCCAGGTGCTGACGCCCTGGGACCTGGAAAAAGAGTTCGGCCTGACGGAAGGCAACATCTTCCACGGTGAGCTTTCCCTCGAGCAGCTGCTCTTCCAACGCCCGGCCGCGGGCTGGTCGCGCTACAAGACTCCGGTCAAGGACCTTTGGATGTGCGGCTCCGGCACCCACCCGGGTGGCGGCATCATGGGCGCTCCAGGCCAATTGGCCGCGAAAACCATTCTCCGGTCGGGTGAGCTATGAGTCGTTACGACGTCGTCATCATCGGCGCAGGCATCAACAGTTTGACCTGCGCGACGCTTCTCGCGAAAAAGGGCAGGAAGGTCCTCGTCCTCGAAAAACGCACGGTCCTCGGCGGCCTCGCGGGCTCCGAGGAGTTCCACCCGGGGTTCAAGACGGCGGGCGTGTTCAACGACACGACGCAGCTCCGCCCCTGGATAATCGAGCAGCTGGGCCTGAAGCAGCACGGGCTCAAAGTCCGCGCCGAAGAAGCGCCGATCTTCGCTCCGCAGAAGGACGACCGGGGCCTGCTACTTTGGCGCAACGCCGACCGCGCCCAGGAAGAGATCGCGCCGTTCTCGCAAAAAGACGCCAAGGCGTACCGCGACTACCGCGCCTTCATCGACCGCGTGGCGCCGTTCCTGCGTAAAGTCTTCGACGACTTTCCGCCGGACATCATGACTATGAGTTTCCCGGGTCTCTGGGACCTGATGAAGAAGGCCGTATCGCTCCGCATGCTCGGCCGTGGCGACATGATGGAAATCCTCCGCATCGCGCCGATGTGCGTCGCCGACTGGCTGAACGAGTACTTCGAGTCCGACATCCTCAAGGCGGCGCTGGCCGGTCCGGCGCTCTATAACTCGTTCACCGGCCCGTGGTCGCCGGGAACCAACATCAACCTGCTGATGACGGAAGCCGTCACCCAGCCGGCCGTCGTCGGCGGCCCGCAAGCCCTGGCGAAAGCCGTTCTCGCCGCGGCGAAAGCCGCCAACGTCGAGATCCGCACCGGAGCCGAAGTCAAAGAGATCGTCATCCAGGGCACCAAGGCCACCGCGGTGAAGCTCACCGGCG
>JAYVBB010000806.1:0-9749 GCA_043750715.1 Pseudomonadota bacterium
CGCCCCGGCCGACGAAGCCGCCCCGGCCCCTGAAGCCGCCCCGGCCCCGGAACCTGCTCCGGCCCCTGAGCCGGCCCCGGTCGCCCCGGCCGGACCGACGGGCTTCGACGGAGCGAAAGTGACGAAGTACGTCACGACCTACGCTCTCAACGTGCGTACTGCGCCGGACAAGAACGCGCCGGTGAAGCGTTGGGTCAAAAAAGGCGACAAAGTCGACGTCGTGATCAGCGGCGAATGGGCGAAGCTCGGCGAGAACGAGTACATCTCGTCGAACCGTCTGGCCGACAAGAACCCCGGTCCGAGCAAGGGCGGCGGCGGTGCTCCCAAGGCGAAAGCCAAGGGCAAAAAAGGCAAGAAGTAAGTCTTGGTTCTCTTCTATTCGGTGCTTTTCGCCTCGGCGTGTTGGGGGACGGGAGTCTTCCTGTACTACGCCCGGCGGAAGCACCGAGTTCATTTGGCGGACCTTTCTCCGGACGCGCCGCCTGACGGGTGGCCGAGCGTCACGATCGTCGTCGCGGGAAGAAACGAGGCGGCCGGCATCGAGCCGGCGCTGAAGTCTCTCCTTGCGATCGACTACCCCTCGCTGACGATCCGCGCCGTCGACGACCGCTCCACGGACGCGACCGGCAGCATCATGGACCGCCTGGCAAGCGCTGATCCTCGACTCGAAGTCCGCCACGTCGCGGTGCTCCCCCCCGGGTGGCTCGGCAAGAACCATGCGATGCACCAGGCCATTCAGAGCTTGAAGACGGACTACGTGCTGTTCACCGACGCCGACGTCGTGTTCTCGCGCGATGCTCTGAAAAAGGCCGTGGGTTACTTCGCGCGGAAGCGCCTCGACATGATGCCGGTCTTTCCCGAAATGACGAAAAGCGGGCCGTTCGAAACGGCGATCGTCACGGTGTTCGCGATCATGCTGTCGCTCCGCTACCAGAATTGGATGATCGAGCACCCGAAGCTCCGCGTCTACCTGGGCATCGGCGCGTTCAACCTGGTGCGCCGGCAAGTGCTCGAGCGCATCGACGGCTTCAGCCACCTGAAGCTTTCCGTCGACGACGACGTGCGCCTCGGCGAAGCAGCGAAGGTGCACGGTTTCAAGCTCAAAGTCCTCTACGGCGTCGGCGAGGTGCGGGTCAAGTGGCAGGACAGCTTCTGGGGCTACGTCAAAGGGTTGGAAAAGAACGGCTTCGCGAGCACGGGCTTTCGCGTTTACGAAGCCGCCTGGACGATCTTGAGCTCGGCCATCGTGCTGGTGTCGCCTTTCGTGGGCGTCTTGGCGGGAGACGGCGCGACCCGCGTTCTCAGCCTTTTTACGTTGGCCCTCCTCGCCCTTTGCCTGCAGGCGGGACGACGCAGCACCGGAGCGGGCGCGCACTACCTGCCGCTGATCCCCTTCGTCGGCTTGGCGTTCAGCTACTCGCTTTTGAACTCGATGATCACGACGCTACGCCAAGGCGGAATTCAGTGGCGCGGCCATCTCTACCCGCTCGCCGAGCTGAAGGCGCACATCCATGAACGCAAGCGGTGGCTCGACGCGGCGTGGAAGTCAACGCGCGCGAATCATCGCCTCGAGCCGTGACACCGCGGTCTCGAGCGACGCCTGCGCCGGCCCGAACGAAAAGCGCATGTGGTTCCGGAAGCGCGAGGCGCCGCCGCGGCGCCGTTTGCCCGGGTTGACGTCGAAGAACTCACCCGGAACCGTGATGACTTTCTGCTCGAGAGCGGCGCGGAAAAATGCCATGCCGTCGTTCAGCGGCGCCGGCAGGTCGGCCACCGAGCCCCAGCAATAGAAGGTGCCTTCGGGCACCGAGTCGAATTTGATGCCGAGGTCTTTCAGACGACCGACCAGCCAGTCGCGCTTTTGCTTGTAGACCTTTTGGATGGCGGCCGTCTCCTGACGGACGAGCGACTCTTCGAGCAGCGGCAGGGCCGCGCGCTGCAGGGGCTTCGAGCCGCCGCCGTCGAGAAAGGATCCGGCACTCGCCAACGCTTCGATGACGGTCTTCGGGCCGATCGCCCAGCTGACGCGCCAGCCAGGATAGCGCCAGTTTTTCGTGAAGCCGTCAAACAGCACGACGGGATCTTTGTTCACGTCCTGAATGTAGGGGGCGGCACTAACTATCTTCGGATCCGGGTGCTGCCCGTAGACGTAGTGCGAGTAGAATTCGTCGATGAGCAGGGAGCAATCGAGCTCGCGGGCCGTCTCGACCCAACGCGCCATGTCGTTCCCGTGGATCACCTTGCCCGTCGGGTTGGCCGGGTTCGAGAACAGCAGCGCCGAGAGGCCGCGGCCGAGAATTTCCTTGCGGAGATCGGACGGCGTGAATTCGTAGGCGCGATCCCCCTCGAGCAAAATCGGGATCGCGGTGAACGCCTTGAAGATGTCGAGCAGCTCTTCGTAGGCCGTGTAGTCGGGCAGGAAGTGGCCGAGGTTGATCGAGCCCAGGCTGGCGGCCGCGCGCGTCAGGAGAGTGCGGCCGCCGCCCGCGACGCAGACGTTTTCCGCCGTGTACTGCGACGGCAGGCCTTTGCGGAAGAGCTTGTTGTAAAGTCCCGCGATCGCTTCGCGCAGCTCGCCGACGCCGGCGGCGGGCGCGTATTCCTGATCGTCGACGTGGATCGAAAGCGACTGCACGCGCGGCGGGGCGCCGGCGAGCTCGCCCGTTTCCGGTTGCCCTTGGCCGAGGTTGCACCAATCGGGGTGCCCGCTCACGAAGCCGCGCCGCTGCGCCTCGGTCGTCACGTAAATCACGCCGGTCCGGGGCACCGGACGGAAGGCCGTCACTACATGGTCTTGAGTCACGTTTTTCTCGGGTGAAATCGAAAATTGGTCCGCTTCCTGCATTTTAACACGCGGATCTGAAACGATAATTACGGGAATATCGACAAAACTCACGAGAAACCCCAGGAAAGTCGATGAGTCTTAAGAGGAGAACGTATGCGAAGCCTTCAAATCGTCCTGGTTCTAAGCCTCGCCCTGACCGGCTGCACCACCCTCGGCGGGGGTGAAAGTAACGTCAGTGAAGGCCCCGAGGCGGTCTCGTTCACCAGCGACGACGACTTCCGGTCCTGGTTCGCCTTCTACTACAAGGCACCCCACCCGGAACGCATCACCGCTTCGCTGCACTACATGAAGCAGCACGCCTACCTCGAAGACTATCCCGACATCGCGAGCGTCTTTCTGTCTCACGTAATGGCGGCGAACCCCGACGCGATGAAGCAGTGGGTCGATACTGATTGGAAGGACCTCGGCGGCGCGGAATGGAGCGTCATTCTGGTCTCCCTTTGGATGGTAGACACGGCGGAGAGTAAGGCTCTCATGGCTCAGCACCTCGAGCGCGCCGACGCCGACCACCGGGACCGGATCAAGGGACTGAAGGACCGCAGCCCCAACGTCATCGATCCGCTCAAAGCCGCCATCATCGACCCGCGCCAGGTAAACCTCGTGTGGGCGGCGTTCAGCGCCACCGGCGACGAGCGTTACGTGCGGAAGATCATCGATCAGGTACACCTTTACGGCGAACTGCGTGACGAAACAGAGGCCGCAATCGGTGAAGCCGCAATCATGACGCTGGCCAACAACGCCATGCAGCACGACGTCGTGGCTCAGCTCTGCAACCGCATGGATAACACGCACCCGGATCCCAAGACGCGGATCCTGCTCAAGGCCATGCTGAATGCCTTGGCGGACGTCACCAAGGTGCAGGACGCGGACCGGCCCGCCCACTAGCAAGATTGTCGACAATCCCTTAACATCAAGGTCATGAAGACCTTTCTCCTTTTGCTGTTCGCCGTCGCCTCGCCATTGGCACGCGCTGCCGACAAGCCCGCGACGGCCCCGGCCGCTGCCGCCGCCGTCAAGACGACTAACGAGCCCCTCGACTACACGACGATCACGCACACGTTGAGCATCGATACGCTACGAGCGGGAAGCCACAGCGAAACGGGAACCAACGACTACGCGTTCCAGGTGACGATGTACGGCATGCTCACCTCGTCGGAGGAGCGAAACCTCCCCTTCGAGCAGAGGAAGAAGATGCCCGTCGAGGTCGGAACGTTCGGCGACACCAAGATCGACTCGCTGGCGATCTGGAAGCCCGACGAGAAGGCGAAGGACTACAAAGAGCTCAAAATCGACGGCAACGCCGTGCGCGAGCTGGCAGCGAAGACGATGAGCGAGTTCAAAGTCCTGGAAGACGACGTCGCGATCCTGGTCGAAGTCAAAATGTTCATCAAGAAGAAGAAGTTCTTCTTCTTCGGGGACGACCAGGAGCTCGCTAAAGCGAGCTACTACCCTATTCCACCGACCAAGTTCGACACGCCGCTGCGCACGAATCAGCTGCTGACGATCTCGGACGACAAAGGGACGAGCGTCAAGATCGCCGTGCGCTACGAAAAGCCGTCGACGGCGGCGAAGAAGTAAAATCTCGTCGGACGGGATGGTAGGCTCGGCTGCGCCGCGCCGGGTGAGAGGGCCTCTGGCGGAGGCTCCAGACGGCGATCTTCGGATTCGGGTAGCGATCTTGTATTGAAGAGTGGCAACTCGCGGCGGCTGTGGCGGGCCAGCAAATCGCCAGCCAACGCTTCGCGTTGGCAAGCGACGTTGCTCTTGGCCCGACCGAGACCCTTTTTCGGCGCGCTTCGTCAACGAAGCGCGCTACAGCGGTGTCACTGGGGGCGGCTTCGTTAACGAAGGGCTGTCGCGGTTTACCAAAGCAAATGCTTGTCCGAAACGGCCAGAGATTAGACGAGAGACGAATATTTTTCTTGGCGGGAAATCAGAGCCGCAGAGGTCCACACAGATCGGAAGAAAACCGCGACGAAGCATTTTTTGACCTGCGATCAGGTTTCGCGACTTCCTCTCGAAGTTCGGCGCGAAATCCCGAGCTTTGATCGGCGAGCGCCGAGCCCGCACGCGAGCGAGAAAAAAAACGGTGGTACAAGACTTCCAAACTCTCGAGGAGGTCTCCATGAATCCGTTTCGTCAAAAGGCCGAAGAGTTAGCAGACCGAGCCCACGCCCTACACTCCAAGGAACGGAAAGCCACTTTGGAATCCGCGGAACTGGTGGGCGAACTGGTCAGAAGAAATGCCGGTGGCTATCTGGGACTACTTTCCGAAGACCTAGCAAGGCGGGTTGGACTCTCTCCTAGTCAGTTTTGGAAGCGGGCTCAGGCGGCGCGCGTCTTGAGTCGGTTTCCGGCATTTCGAGCGTTGGTCGAGAGTGGTAGGACGTCGATGTCCAACCTCGCTCTCATCGCCCCCCCGCTTGACCGAAGCCAACTCGGACTATTTTCTTAGTCAGCTCCCCGGGAAGAGCGCCAAGCAGGTAAAGGCGCTCGCCGGTGGAATTGATTTCGCCGGAAAGTCATTGCTCAGCCCCGTTCGCCGGGAGCTGGACAAGCTGACGGAACAAGCTCAGGAAGTCGCGAACGCCCGCGGAAGAAGATTATCCCTCGACGCCCTTCTCAAAGAGGCGGTCGAGCTGTGGCTGATGGAGTGGGATGACTGCCCTTCGTTAACGAAGCCGGCCCAAGATCCCTCACCGTCGTGCCCTTCCTTGACGAAGGGCGCTCAAAGGGACCTCCGCCGGGCCAACTAGCAACCCTCGCTTGCGTGATTTGGTCTTGCCGACGTTTCGGAGCGTTTACCGAAAAAATGACGAAGCCTGGCATAACAATCTCAGTGTGGACCCAAGATCGCGCGAGAGTTTCCGTACTCCGCCCGGATCAGCGTGCCGTTCGAGAAGTGCAGCTCGCGCGGGGAGGCAATGGTGGACTCGTAGACAGGAGGATTGACGACGCCGCTGCTGGAGAAATTGTTCTGACCGTATACCGCGTCTGGATTGTCGCCATTGGTCAGCGGGAGCGAATCCCAGGCCAGAACGCGGTTGTTGAGCGAATCGGCAACGTAAAGCTCCGCACCAACAGTCGCGATGCCCCAAGGTCCGTTCATCGTCGCTTGAGACGACCCACTCGTCGTCGTGTCGAAGTCGGGTTGCCCGAGAACGACATCCGACGCCTCTCCGTCCGAAGTCGGAATGCCGGAGTATCGCACGACGCGGTTATTGTCGGTGTCGGCAACCCATAGATGCTCGCCGTCCCAGGCAACTTGAGCAGGACCGTTCAATCCGTTGGCACCTGCGCCAGGAACGGACGTCGTCATGTTCGGTTGACCGACGACCACGCTCGCGGCCTGTCCGTTCGCGGTCGGGAAGGCATTCCAAATCAACAGACGGGAGAAACCCTTGTCGCTGACGATCAGTTTTCCATCGACCACTTCCACAAGCGATGCGCGGGAGATGCTCGTGGCTGTCGGAGTCGCACCGGGATCAGTCGCCGTCGTGAGCGAAGTCTGGCCCAGCACGAGGTCCGCGTTCTGGCCGTTGCCGGTGGGAAACGTATTCCAGATCAGGACACGATGATTGTCGCCATCCGCGACCGCCAGTCGCGTACCGTCGGACCAGGCTCCCAGAGGATGATTCATGCTTCCTTCGGAAACCGCGCCGCCACGATTGGGATCATGCGAAGTGAAGTCGGCTTGACCGAGCACCAAGTCCGCAGGAGCTCCGTGGGCATGCGGAATCTGATTCCAGACCAGGATGCGGTGATTGGACTCATCGGTGACGATGAGTTTTCCCGCGGCAACGGTCACGCCTGACACGTGACCTGTCGTCGAGCGAGAGACGGTGCTTGCATCCAAAACGTTCATCTGACTCTGCCCGACTGCCAGAAAACCGATTCCCGTTATTCGCATGACGGGCAGTCCATACCCCTAAGCAAGGTCAAAAGGTAAATTGGCGTTCGGCTCATTCCCCTCTTTCGGCAAAAGACGCGCATTTCTTAAGCAAAAAGGGCGGCCTCACCAAGCTTACCCTGGCGAGGCCGCTAGGCATTTTAATCTGTTACTTCAGGCTCTTGTGAAAGAGCATCTCGCGGTACTTCGGCAAGGCCCAGAACTCGTCAGCGACCTGCATCTCGGCGGAGTCGGCGGCTTTGCGGAGCTTCGCCGCGGCCGGCTTGGTGTCCTTCACCAGGTGCTCGACCTTCTTCTCTTCGTTGTCCAGCTCGTGAAGCTGGTGCAGAGACTTCTTCAGCGCATCGCCATGGGTGATCAGGTCGCCCAAGGTCCGCTCCAGCTCTACCGTGCGCTTCTTGTACGCGTTCAGCGTGCTTTCGACGCCGATTTCCTTCGCCACCGCGTAGCTGCGGAGCAGCTGCTTCTCGACGGCCGGGGTGATGAACTCGTTGACCAGCTCGTTGGTCGTCTCGAGCTCGATCTCGAGGGTCTTGACGTAGCGCTCGACGTAAACGTTGTGACGGGCCGCGATCTCGTCGCGGCTCAGCACCTTCGACTGCACCAGGAATTCGGTGGCTTCGGGATTGCCCCAAAAAGCGAGGCCTTCGGCGGCCGAGTCGATGATCGGCAAGCGGCGGCGTTTGGCTTCCTCGCGCCATTCGGCGGAGTAGTTGTTGCCCGAGAAGAGGATGTTCTTGTTCTCCGTGATCAGCTCGCGGATCAGGCTCATCACCGCTTCGTCGCGGCTCTGCGACTTGCCGAGCAAGACGGTGAGGCGCGTGGTCGCTTCGCCGAACGCGTCGATGACCGCCGCGTTCAGAACCGAGACGGGGACGGCGACGTTGGCCGAAGCGCCGACGGCGCGGAACTCGAACTTGTTGCCCGTGAAGGCAAACGGCGAGGTTCTGTTGCGATCGGTGTAGTCTTTCGCCACGTCCGGGATGTGCCCGACGCCGAGGTTGATGATCTGGGTGTCGGTGGCGCGCGCGGCCTCGCCTTTGCCGATCGAGTCGAAGATGGTTTCCAGCATCGAGCCGAGGAAGATCGAGATGATCGTCGGCGGGGCTTCGTTGCCGCCGAGGCGGAGGTCGTTACCCGGTGTGAGAATCGACGCCGCCAGCATGTCGCTGTGCTTGTGCACGGCGCGCATGACGACGGCGACCATCGCGAGGAAGCGCAGGTTCTGGTGCGGGGTCTTACCCGGCTCCAGCAGGTTCTCGCCCTTGTCGTTCGACATCGACCAGTTGCAGTGCTTGCCGGAGCCGTTGATGCCGGCGAACGGCTTCTCGTGGAGCAGGCACATGAAGCCGTGCTTCGACGCGACGCGCTTCATCGTTTCCATGGCGAGCGTATTGTGGTCGGCCGCGATCGAGACGTTCTCGAAAATCGGCGCCATTTCGAACTGGCTCGGGGCGACTTCGTTGTGGCGGGTCTTGATCGGAATGCCGAGGCGGTACAGCTCCTTCTCCATGTCTTCCATGAAGGTCTGAACGCGCATCGGGATCGAGCCGAAGTAGTGGTCTTCGAGCTTTTGCCCGCGGGCGGTCGGCGCCCCGAGAAGCGTCCGGCCGGTCATCATCAGGTCGGGGCGCTTGGCCGCGACTTCCTTGTCGATCAGGAAATACTCCTGCTCGGCGCCGAGCGTCGCCGTGACGGTCTTCGCGTCGACGTCGCCGATCTGCTTCAGGAAGGAGACGACGACGGAGGACAGGCTTTGCACCGAGCGGAGCAGCGGCGTTTTGTTGTCCAGAGCCTGGCCGTGATAGCCAAAAAAGACGGTCGGAATGCAGAGCGTGTGGCCGTGCGTGCCTTCGACGATGAAGATCGGCGAGGTCGGATCCCAGGCTGTATAACCGCGGGCTTCGAAAGTCGAGCGCATGCCGCCCGACGGAAAGGACGAAGCATCCGGCTCACCTTGGATGAGCTGCGAACCCGTGAACCGCTCGATGACTTTGAGCTCGGAATGGTTGCTGTGTTGGATGGAGATGAACGAATCGTGCTTCTCGGCAGTCAGACCCGTCATCGGCTGGAACCAGTGGCAGAAGTGCGTCGCGCCCTTCTTCACCGCCCATTCCATGATCGCGGCCGCGATGATGTCGGCCGAGTCCTTGGAGATCTTCTTCCCTTGCTCGAGCGAGCGGGTGAGATCGGCGAAGGCGTCTCTCGGCAGGCGTTCCCGCATCTGGCCGAGACCGAAAGTCAGCTCCCCGAAATATTCGGAGATCGGACGGACGGGATTTTTTCCGGGCAAAGCACTGCCCGGTGCGTCACTGTAGGACGACACCATGTTCAGGTACTCCATGTGGACCTTTTAGAATCGATGACTCTAAAAAGACGGGTTAGGAAAACGCCTCAGGGAATGCCGGAAGACCGGACTCCCGAAAGCGCGGTAATGCGTGATTATTTACGCCAGCGACGCCAAAACGCAAGCGGCGCCTCGTGGGTCACTGATAACCCCCGCTAACCCGCTGCCTTTATAGCCAAATCAAAAAAGTTTTGGGATTTTTCTAAAGAACGCCCGACCGGCGCCGAAGCCTCCCCGTGGACATCCCGAGGAGGCTCAGGTCATGTTGGACAAGGTCACCGGCAGCGTCACGGAAACCGTCGTCGAAGGCTTCGGCCAGCGACTTATGAAGTCGGTCATGGGCGTCCTGATCGGCATCGTCCTCTTCTTCGGCAGCTTCGCGATCCTCTGGTGGAACGAAGGCAACGTCGTCGCGGAGAAAGCGGCGCTCGACGAGATGAAGAAAGCCGTCGTGAAAACCGACGCTCTGGCGCCGAACAAGGCGCACCAAGGCAAGCTCGTGCACGCCTCGGCCAAGCTCGAGTCCCCGGAAAAACTCGGTGACGCCCCTTATCTCGTACCCGGTCCTTACCTCGCGCTCGACCGCGATGTCGAAATGTTCCAGTGGGTCGAGGAGGAAGAAACGTCGTCGAGTAAATCCGTCGGCG
>JAYVBB010000807.1:0-4276 GCA_043750715.1 Pseudomonadota bacterium
GCTCGTCGCCTTCGTCGCGTCGTGCCCGAGCATCTATGCGATGCTGACGTCGTTCCGCGGCCTGCCGTCCGCGACGCTGGTCGCCAGGCTCGTCACCGCCGCGCTGATCGGCCTCCTGAGTATCGAGTATTTCCCGGCGCTGATCACGCTCGCCGTGACGTTGGCCATCTTCGGCGCCATCTTCGTCTTTTTCCGCCGCCAGATCGGCGGGTACTACCGCTGGATCGAAGACCAGTTCCGCTCGGGGTTCCAGGCTGATCTCGGCGACGCCAAGGAAGCCATGCATGACAAGCTGGCCCCTTGGGACGCTCACCTCGTCGAGGTGCGGGTTCCCGCCCGCTCCAAGCTCGTCGGCTCCGCTCTGAAGGATCTGGAGCTGCGCGAGCGCTTCGGCATGAACGTCGTCGTCATCATCCGCGAAGGCGAGAACATCGTCGCGCCGCGCGCCACGGAATGCCTCTATCCGGGCGACCGCCTCCTTTGCTTTGCGACGGAGGAGGAGATCGAAAAATTCCGCGACGAAATCGAGACCCAGGATTCCCAGGCGCAGATGCCGCTCAAGGAAGGCTCGTTCGACCTCCGCCGCTTCAAGGTCGGCGGCGAATCCCGCCTGAACGGTGCCATGATCCGGGACGCCGGTCTCGGTGAATACGATTGCATCGTCGTCGGGTTGGAGCGGCTGGGCGAGCGCACGCCCAGCCCACGGTCCGATCAGCAACTCGCGGAAGGCGACGTCGTCTGGGTGGTGGGCCAGGGCAGCGAGCTGACCCGCCTCCGCCAGGTCTTTCGCTAGACTTGAGCCTCGCGCCGGACCTATATAAGGCCTACCAACTTTGGAGGTCCTCATGCTGGCCCATTCCCTTCCGATTCTGATCGCGCTCTCGCTCACCGCTTGCGGCGTGTTCCCGAAGGAAAAATCCAAGCACGGCTCCGATTCTCCGGACGACGACAGCACGACTCTTCCCGACGGCGCGGACGACGGCACCGACGGCAATGACGACCACGGGGACGGCGGAGGCGAAGGCCAAAGCATCGACTTCAAGCAATTCCTGCTGGTGCGCGAGCCTGCCCAATCGGCGACCGACACCGCGGCGATCTTCCTGTTCAAGCCGAGCCGAGGCACGTTCACGGTCTCGGAAGTCAAAGGCCCGAAATTCCTCGGTAACGCCCAAGTCGGCAAGCTCGACGCCGAGACGTTGAAAAAGCTGTTCGTCGACCTGAGCTCGCCGCTTCCTGAAGAGCAAAAGCAAAAACTCCTTACCGACTACGCGGACGCGACGATCGTCTATTTCCAAAAGTACGATGGTCGTCTGTGCAGCGACGAGCAGTTCCATCTCGAGCTGACGGGCACCGTCGAAGAGATCGCCCCGACCGCGATCTACGACTTCAACGGCAGCACGGGCAACGACGGCAACTGCTTCTTCCATTCGCTGTCTCTTTTGCAGACGTACTCCGAGACGAAATGATCGGCGCCCTGCTAGTCATCGCGAGCGCGCTCGCCATCGACATGAATCCGGCCGACTTTCAGCCGGTCACCTTCGGCAAGATCCCGCCGACCGTCTACGAACGGTCAGGTGATTCCCTGAAGATGACGGTGGTGAAGTCGTCGTCGTTTCTGCTGAAGCCGTTCGAGGCCGAGCGCGCCGTCTCGTCGGTGTCGTTCGAGTGGCAGTCGCAAGGGGAGCTGCACGTGAAGGACGCGGCGGCCGAAAAGACGAAAGAAGGCGACGACGGCCACCTGAAGATTTGCCTCATGATCTCCGGGAAGGCGCCGCTCGTACCGTTTTTCGCTTCCGCCTGGGTCAAGGCGGTGCGCGACGCGATGAAGCTACCGGCCGACCGGCTCCGTTGTCTGATCGTCGGCACCAAGGCGAAGGTCGGCGAGAAGTGGCCGAGTCCCTATGACGACAGCATCGAGCTCGTCGCCGTCGACGGCCCGGACGAGGGCAAAGGCTGGCGCCGCGCCGACGCCAAGTTCGACCAGCCGTTGCGGATCGTCGGCGTCTGGATCATGGCCGACGGCGACGACACGGGCTCGGAGTTCACGACCCGGCTCAGGGACCTGACGCTGCGCTAGGTCACTCGACGCGGGATTTCGTCGCCGACGCCGCTTTACGGTGAGCCGCGAGCAAGGCGTCGAGCGGGTGCTCGACCTTGAGTTGTCCGCGGTCGAGCTCGAGGATCTGCAGCATGAACGTCATCGAGCCGGCAACGGCGCGGCGGACGACGGCCGCCAGCTTCGCGGCGGGAGGCGTCGGGTCGTTGGAGACTTCGACCGTGACGGCGACGGTGCCATGCGCCATGTACACGTAGTCGATGAATTCGCCGCGCGTTGCATAATCGCTGTAGGACTGCACGTAGCGGTTCATGTTCATCGACAGCGCGGTGGTTTTCGCGATCGTGAAGAACGTGTCGTTGTCGGCCGGACGCTGGGAAGTGAAGCACCACGGCCACAGCACGCCTTCCATGCCCGAATGGAACGCCGCGGCGGCGCGGAAGCGTACGCGGTCGGCGAGGTCCTTGACGAGCTTCACCTGCGGCGTTTTGAACGAGTCCTCGTCGCTACGCTCGGGGAAGGAGTAGTCCCGGTTCGGATCCTTCCCTTGATAGTCTTCCCGCGTGTTGGCGGCATGGCCGTCCGGGTTGACCAGCGGCTGCAGATAGATCGCGTAGTTGTCGAGCAGCTCCGCGACCTGCGCGTTGGTGCGGTTGTTCACGAGGTAGTCGATCACGGCGAGCACGGTTTCCGTGCTGCTCTTCTCGTTGCCGTGGTGGGTGCCGTTCAGATAGATGGCGGGCACCGCGTCGGGGTCACCCTTGGCGAGGACGAGGTAGTTGATGTCCCGGCCGCGTTGGGAATAGCCGAGAAAATGGAAGTGCGCGATCTCGGGATGCTCGGCCGCCACTTCTTTCAAATAGGAATTGATCTCTTCCTGGGAGTGATACCGGTCGAAGCCGATCGCCCAAAGGTCGGTCGCGGAGACAAGCCAAAACAAAACGGCCCATAACGCTCGCGACATTCACGACCCCTTCGGCGGTAAATTTTGAGAATGGATGGTTTTTGATGGGAAAAAGCTACACTTTGATCCTACGAGGCGCTTGATCTCAGTGTCAACCGCATGAGGAGATGAGCTTCCTCTTGGTCGAATTGCAAAATTTCTCACTAATTCGAGCGCGGGTTGCGCTCTTAGCCAAATCGGAGGGGTAGAGGCGCCCGCAGGACCGGTTCCTGGCCCTGGCGACGCGCCGCTTCCAATACACGCGCAAAATCGTGCGAAATCGTCGCACCGGCTTTTTGCGTGACCTCGTCTTCGGTCGGCAGATCGAAGTCGTCGGCGCCGAACTGCAAGCCGTCTAACGCGCCTTCGTTGCGCGTCAGGACCGACGTCCGGATGTGGCGGAAGTTGTGGAGGTAGAGGCGGCTGATCGCGAGCCAGCGAAGGTATTCACGGCCGGAAAGCTCCTCGCCGCCGAGCTCGTTGTTCCACGGCTTGTAGGTCCAGCAGAGAAAGCTCGGCAGGGCGCCGTTCACTTCCGTCTGAAACCGCCGCAACCGTTCCAGGTGATTCAGGCGCTCGTCGAGCGTCTCGTCGAAGCCGATCACCATCGTGGCGGTGGAGCCGAGGCCAGCCGCGAGGATCGCGCCCTGCGCTGCGAAATAATCTTCGACTTTGAATTTACCGGGGCTGTGCCGCAGCCGGAACGCGTCGTCCAAAACCTCGGCGCCGCCGCCGGTGATCCAGCGCGTCCCCGATGCCTTCATGAGACGCGCGCCCTGGTCGTACGTCATTTTGGACAACTTGCAACTGAACATGAACTCCGCGATCGTCATCTCGAAGAACTCGAGCGAGTCACCGTAGCGGGTGCGGATCTTGCAAAAGAGTTCCGCGTAGTCGGTCAGCTTCAGCTTGGGATGGAAGCCGCCGTTGAAGCTGACCAGCTTGCCGCCGAATGCGACCAGCTCGTCGACTTTTTCGCACACTTGTTCGTAGCTGAGAAGGTAGGTGCCCGCTTGGTGAGGCAGACGATAGAACGAGCAGTAGTCGCACTTCGCCACGCAGACGTTCGTGTAGTTCACGATCGCCATCATGATGTATGTGGCGCGGTCCTTCGGGTGGTAGCGGGCCCGGGCTGCCGTCGCCAAACAGCTGAGCTGGGCGTCGTCCGCGGCTTCGTAAAGGGTCCTGGCCCCTTCCCGGTCGAGTTCCCCGCCCGCCTCGAGGCTCGCAATGACTTCGTTTAGTCGGGAGCCTGCCAAGTCCGAACTCCTCAAATC
>JAYVBB010000808.1:0-3673 GCA_043750715.1 Pseudomonadota bacterium
TGCTGTAGCAGTAGCCGGAGACGATGCCGATTACGGCAAGGCTCGCGAGCCCGTAGGCGGCGTCGAAGCCGATGTGCTCCGAGAGGGCGAGCAGCAGCAAATAGAAGATGCAGAGGGCGGAGCCCACCAGCAGGTACTGCACGGGGTGAATCTTCAGTTTCCGGAAAACTTCGACGAGGAAGAAGACGAGGAAGGTGAGCGCCACGAACAGGATCTGGTACTTCACCGAGCGTGTCGTGGCCGTATAGGCGTCGACCGGCGAGATGAAGCTCACGCCGAACGAAGACGCACCCAGCACTTCGGGGGTGACCTGCGCGTTCTGCCACTTCTCCGGATAGTTCCGGGCAAGGTGGAGCACGTGCCACTTCGCTTGGAAGCCGTTCGGCGTCACGATGCGTTCGGTGGGCAGGTAGGCGCCCGTAAAGCTCGGATCGGGCCACGCCGACGTCAGCTCCACGTCTGTGTCGGTGCCGAAGGGGAGAAAGCGCAGGTCGCTGGCACCTCCCACCACCATCGAAAAGCGGAAGCGGTAGCTCTCGCCGCTCTTGGCAGTCTTGAGTCCGGGAACTTTCATCTGAATGCCGCCGGCGAAGAATGAAGCGCCGTCACGACCCGGTCCGAACGGCATTTGCCTGGCATTCCAGTCGAGCGTCACCTGCTCGCGAATCGCTTTGGGGTCGGAGATGCCGACGACCAATGACGCGCCGTCCCAGAGAATGTCGCGCGAGGCCACCGGCCACTCGCTGAAATCCGGCTGCGGCATGACACCTTCGATCTCGAGTGCCGTCTGATAGAGCGGCACCTCGAAGATGCCGCGTTGCCGCGTCTCGGTCTTCACGTCGCCTTTGACGTGAACTTTGCTAGGCAGGAAGTAGGCGTGGCTGGTCGAGGTCTGCGCGACGCCTTTTTCGTCGGTCCAATGATCGAGATAAGGAATGACCAGGACGGGACCGGCGATTTCCTGACGTCCCCCCCAGGTGCTGGTGACTTCGGAAATGGCGCCCTCGCGCGTCATCTGCCGTTCGAATATGGTCGCTTCGATGGCTGCGATCGGGAGCTGCAGCAGCAGCACCATGATCAGCAGCAGGGCGATGCGAAGAAAGAGGGCGCGTTGCATGGAGGCCTCGCTAGAAAGGGTGGATTCCCTGACTCACGAAGCTATCTTCGGCTTACCGTGTGCCCATGCGGTGGTGAAGCCGTGGCAAGGTGTTGAAAGAGCCGTGCAAAGGCCTTGCAACGGCTCACCGCAAGCCGGGTTCAAAAGCCTGGAAAGAGCTTAATGATCGCCGCATTGAGGCTTTCCATCGTAGCTTTGGGCGTTCCCGGAGAGCACATGAGATGGCGGGCGGATCCCGGAGGCATGTCGCTCATCGCCCGCGTGTGGAAGGCGGAAGCCTGGAGCCCCGCTCCCGACAGCAGCGTGTCGCGTTCGCCGGGGAGGACTAGCATGTACGAAAACCGACCCTTGCCCAGCATCGTGATGAGGCTGCCGTGCTCCGGCTCGGTGTCGATCAGCTTGGGCTTCTGGTCGTGGATCATCTTGTCCACTTCGGTGCCGTAGGAAAATCCGCTCGCGACGCCGAGCGTCAGGTTTTTGTTCCCGAACAACGCCACGAGCGTCGGATACTGATCGATCTGCGTCGCCAGATCCTTGCGTGTCAGGATCTCGAAGGCCTCGTCGCGGGCGAATGCCGTCGTGAACTGGGCGAAAGTCACCCGGTCGGGCGTCTTGTACCAACCGATCGAGCAATGGGCTTTCTTCTTCGATTTGACCTCGGCCATGATCCGCGGAATCGCCATCGGCACGAACTCGTGCGCGACCTTCGCGGCGCCGGCGACGGCTCTTACCTTGTCGAGCAGAGTGCCGGCAGCCTGGCCCTTTTCCGTGAAATAAAAAGGCCGCCTTTCAATGTAAGAAAGCGGCAACGTATCGTTGGCAGCCATTACGGGGCTGGTGAGCGCGATGAGAGAGACTATTAAGTTGCGGATCATCGCGGTCCATCGTAACACATTCTTAGAACACATTTTTTAATGACGATCGGCGGGGGGAAACCATGCGTCGTGTATTCGATGGGGCCGTTGGCCTGGGATTGGCATTAGCCAGTTTGAGCTTGGCTCAGACTGCAGCAGCTGCAGAACGCCTCTCTACTTACTTCGTGGCGCCGTCGTCCGAGATGACGATGCGCGACCTGGCGAAGCGCTTCGAAGTGCTCCGGCGGACGGGCGGCGGCTTCGAGCTCGTCGTTCCGGAAAGTCGTATCCAGGAGCTCTACTCAGTCTACCCCGAGGCGCGCCTGGGCGAGCTCGACATGCACTCCTCGCTCAAGGCGCTGGCGACGACCGGCCTCCAGGACGTCAGCACGATGGAGCGTCGCCTCCGTGATTTCGTCGCGCGCCATCCGGACAAAGTAAAGCTCGAATCCTACGGCACGTCCCCCGGCGGCCGTCCCGAGTACTACCTCACGATGTCGGCCAATGCCGCTCAGCCCGATCTGGCCAAGCCCGGACTGATGATCACGTCGGCGACCCACGGAGACGAAACCATCACGGTGGAAGTCACCCTCGGCCTGATCGAAAAACTGCTCGTTGGCTACGGCACCGACGCCCGCATCACGAAAATGGTCGACGACCACGTAATTTACTGGGTCCCCGCCGTATGCGTCGACGGCTACGCCGCTCGCTCCCGCTACGTCGAAAACCGCGACCCGAACCGCGACTTCGCGTGGCCGGAGAATCCGAACAGAGCGCCTGCCACCGGTTGCACGCGCGACATCGTGCGCTTCTTCACGGAGCGGCCGAACATCGTCGGCACAATGGACATTCACGCGGCCGCCAGCATGATCATGTTCCCGTGGGCTTGGACTTACGACCACATCGACGCCGCAGACTTCGCTGAGCAGGATCAACTGACGGACGCGATGGCGCAGGACAACGGCTTCGAACACGGCACCATCGCCGACACGATCTACATCGCCGCCGGCTCGAGCGCCGACTACTACTACTGGAAACGTAAGACGGTTTCGGTCGCGATCGAAGTCAGTCACAACTTCGCCTCCACGGGCGACGCACTGACTGACATCATCACCGAGAACACCGAGTCGACCTGGCGCTTCATCGAGCACTTCCAGCCGGCGGCCAACTAAATCGTAGTTCGGCATTCTGCTCTTCCTCATTCGTCCGACGACGGATCCGGAGGGGCGGGGCGCCGTTTTTCTGTTCCTTTTTTTCGTTAGGAGAATGCTGGTATGAACCTTTCCCACACCCTCAAAATGGGATCCTTCGCGTTGGCGATCGCCGGTTGCGGAGCGCAAGCCCCGCGTGGCGTCGACCAGGCGTCCGTCCTGCACGCGGACGGCAACGGCGAATGCTACCAAGGCGAGGAGTTCGAGTGCACGGCCGAAAAAGAGATCATCCGTCTCAATAACGAGTACCGGGCGAACAGCGGCCGGGGAGCGCTGGCGCTGAGCGGTCACATGAGCTGGGCGGCGCGCGACTGGTCGAAAAAGCAGGGCGCCCGCGGGTCGATCGGCCATGACGGCTTTCCGGGCCAACGCACGTCCGTTTACAAGGGCGAATTCGGCACGATGGAAGACCTCTCGGTTTCGGGCGAGAACGTCGCTTACTACGGTCCGAGCAGTGACCAGACCGCGGAAGAGGCCGGCCGGCGGCTGGC
>JAYVBB010000809.1:0-4321 GCA_043750715.1 Pseudomonadota bacterium
CAATCGGCAGCGGAGAGAAAGCCGGAGGTCGAGCCGCTGGCCTGCGGGACGGCCAACGCACCGGTGCCGGAGTTGTAGGTCAAGGGGGCGGCCGCCGAGACGGCCGCGCGAGCGCGCGCATCCGTGTAGTACTTGTTCGACGCGCCTTCGTTGATGTTGTTGGTCGTCAGCGACACGGCTCCCGTCATGGAGTTGACGGAAGAGACGCCCGAGGCCGAGGCCGCGACGGGTTTCCACTGCGAGGTCGAGCCATCCCAGGAAAGGACGTCACCCGCGTTGGGGTTGGTGCTCGCAATGTCGTGATCGCCGATTTTCGACACGCTTGCGGACGGGGCGAGAGTCAGCTTGCCGACCGAATCATAGGTAATGGTCTGGTCGTCGACGGGAACTTTCAAGGCATAAGGGATCGCATTGCTCATTTGCCGCGGCAGCGTGACGTTGTGCGTCAAGTCTTTGATCTGGACCCAGACGTCATCGGTCGTCGTAAAGATATCGTTGACGTCTCCGGCCGAAAGAGAGGTGACGTTGGCTTGGAAGACCCCGTCGGCTAAGACGACGCCGTCGACCTGAACCGGGGAGACCACCGACGTACCGCCGGTGGCCGCGCGGAAAAAGCCGATTTCAACGGAGATCGTGCCCGTCAGTCCGTTGCCGTTGCCGTCCGCGAAGCGGCCGCCGTACGAAAACGAGAACGGCGCCGAGCTCGCCGGCAAGGCCGTCAATCCGAGTAGAATGACGAGAAGACTTCCCTGGAATTTCAGGCTTCGTTTCATTCTGCTTTCTTCCTGTAGCCAGTGGTCAGAGAAGGATTGCTGCCGACTGCTGCTTGCGAGTAGGAATGCGACCAACCTTGCTGCCCGTCAGGCGCCGCTTCATTGTCCGCAAAGGAGAGGCCAAGGAATCCGGACACGTAGTAAACGTGCTTTCGAATCTGGGGAGGCGGACTCGGGCTTGGTCCGGGGCCGGGCTGGCCGGGCTCCTCGTCGGGCAGGATCACCGTGTCGGCGCCGGCGGGCTGGTCGACGCTGTCGCTGGGTTGTTCCCCCGAGCTGACCGTCGGCGGTAGCTCTTCCTCGGCATCGCTGCTATCGGACGAACCCTTCTTCTTGCCGCATGCACCGACCGACGCACAAAGGACCGCAAGGATCAGTATCCTTGCATGCGGAGCTACATTTTTTGAGAATGTACGCATCGGTCCTCGCCCACTACCGGATGAGACTTACAAATCCCCAATCGGTAGTCCTACCGAGAACATTAGAAAGAACTTTTGTATCAGTATTAATATGGTGTTAGGCACCGCAGAGGGCCTGGCGGCGGACTTCGGCTCTAGCAACTATTATCCATGCACCCCGAACTGCGTCAGGGCATAGGAAGAAGGACTGGTTGTCCGCGCCCTTAGCAGGCTCGGCGTTTGAAGCCACGGAGAGGGCGGTCGCCGACCAGCCGGTTCGACATCGCATAGACTTGCTATCCAACCGCGACCGACTGCATTTGCATGGCGATGACGGCTAGGAATTTAGCGAACTGAAAGCGGACGAAGCTTTTGTGTTTGAAGACTTCGTGCGCCGTCTCGGCCCGGGTCATGGTCGCAGGTTGCATCTAGTAAATTACCAACCTGGCCAGGGAGGGGATGTTTGTCCGGGGCTTGGGATAGGCTGCGTACCGGTACGCAAAGGAAAATTGAACTGCCTGTCAAAGAATATCGTCGTGCAGTGGGTCGAGACGTTCGTCGGCGCAAACCCAGTGAAGTCCACCTGCAAGAAATTCCGAGCCCTCAAGAACTCACAGGTCCGGGGGCATTGATCGGAGTTATCAAGGACGATCATGCCGCCGGCACTTAAGTGGCTCACCGCCGCCTCGGCACAGGCAAGTCTGGAAACCACCCCGTCGATCACAATCACATCGAAGGCGCCTTGCTCATTGATGGCTGTGACATGCTCTGCTGGCGAAACTTCGACTTCAACAAGCGAAGCATTTTCGGGCAGCCTCTCTCTGAGTTTCGCCGCCCATTGACGGTCTGACTCAATGCCGACCACTAATTTGGCTCGCTTGGCCCAAAACAGCGTCGACTGGCCACAGCCGATCTCCAATACACAAAATTGCGAGTAGTCGAATTGGTCGAGATAGTCGATGGACGGATAGGTAAACCACGGAATCGGATCACCTTGTGCGTTTACGCATTTCTTTTGTTTGGCGCTCAACCACCAGCCAGAGCCACGGAGGAAAAGCAGGGAAACGGTCCAAGCACGGCGGAGCTGCCCCCCCGATCTCAAAGTGGCGGGAATAGGCGCAAATCTTTTCACGCCGCGCAACATCTTGGACATTCAAGCTCCGTAACCTGGGGGGCGATCGAGCTATCCCGGCTTGGGTGATAGCGTCATTGTACTGTGCTCGAAGTCCTAAAGCAGCGATGAAGTGCCCGCTCCCTCTCGACCTAACCGCCAGAATGACCTCAAGTAGCCAGGCAACATACCTAACCTGATGAATTAAATGCAGATACGAAAGACCGCTTGACCCTGTAGTTTACTACAGACCGTAGAGTAGTAGTGCGAGAAGGAGGGGGTTGTGGAGCTTTTTTCCATTGGCAAGCTTTCGAAGCAATCCGGCATCGCGATCGAGACGATCCGCTTTTACGAGAAGCAACGTCTGTTGCCGAAGCCGAAGCGCACCGGAACAGGCTATCGTCAATACAATCAGGGCGACTTGCAGCGCATTTCGTTCATAAAACGAAGCAAGGATCTAGGTTTTACCCTCGCTGAAATCAAAGAACTGCTGTCTCTCAAGGTAGGCGGCAAAACGACTTGTGCTGATGTCAGGAGGAAGGCGGAACTAAAGATCAAAGACATTGAAGGTCGGGTGGCGGAACTACAACGAATTAAGTTGGCGTTGAAAACGCTAAGTTCTTCGTGCAAGGGAACCGGTCCCGCAGGTGAGTGCCCGATCCTTGATGCGCTGTCAGCTAACGGAGGTAAATCGTGAAAAAAGTCGAGTTTCTTTACGACTCGAATTGCCCGAACGTTGCCAAGGCTAGGGAAAACCTCCGTCGTGCTATTGCCGATTCCGGTCATCAGTCAAAGTGGACCGAGTGGGAGCGTTCGAATCCTGACGCTCCGTCTTATACCAAGCGTTATGGTTCGCCGACGATTTTAATAGACGGGAAAGATGTCGGCGGAGAAACCGGAGACGGAAGCGCTCCTTCCTGTCGAATCTACCGGCAGGATGGAGGCTCAACAGGCGGAGCCCCCTCAGTGCCAGAAATCATCAGGGTACTGAAGGGTGATGCAAGAACGGGCGGAAGATTTGCGTCAATGAGGTCCTTGGGCTCGTTCTTTGGAGCGGCTACCGGTGTTGGGGCAGCGTTTCTACCAAGTATTTTCTGTCCGGCGTGCATTCCAGCGTATGCGGGGATTCTGAGTTCATTGGGTATCGGTTTCATAGATCTGACCGATTACATGCTGCCAATCCTGACGGTGGCGATGGGGTTTTCCCTTGTCTCATTAGCGTACAAAGCAAGGTCTCGGCATGGGTATCGCCCCTTGGTGATTGGAATCGTCGCCGCAATCGCTGTTGTGGCTGGCAAGATCGGAATTGAAAGTGCAGCCCTGACCTATGGGGGTGTTGCGCTACTGCTAACTGCGTCTGTCTGGAACTCTTGGTCACCGAGGCGACGGACCGAGTCGTGTGAAAGCTGCTCTGCACCGGAGTAGCGAAGCTTGTCGTCAATTCTGCGTGGGTGTTGATTAACATCCTGTCATGACGGGGCTTCGGGGGAATCTTGAAGGTTAGTGAGCTCTTTTCCCGCGATCTTCCGCGTTGAGAACGAGGCCCAACCCCCTCAGGAGGAACTCCCCGTGTTGAAACGCTTCGTTTTCGCCGTGCTCGTACTCTGGACCACCCATGCCAGCGCGACTGTCCGCGTCGGTCCACGTTACGACTGGTTTCACTCCGGGGGCTACTTTCACGCCGTCGCCGGTGGAGGCGGGGCTTGGACGGAGACCCTGAACGGAGTCGAGACGTTTTACTTCGTTCAGACGGCTCGCAACGACGCCTACGTCGAACTTTTCGACAGCTCGCGCGCTTTGTACGTCAGGCTTTATCCGGACAGCATGTACCTGCTAGCTGCTGGCGAGCCGGCATTCCACAAATGGTACGACGGCCACTGGGACGATCGGCGCTTATACAACTATTTGAGCGCCGGGCAACCCGCCTACTTCTCCTTGGGAGTCGGCGAGCTCTGGCGCTGGGCCAGACAGGGCGAGCCGATCGTTCTCTTGCGCGAGACTCTGCGCAACGACGATCAGATCCAGCTTTACAACGCGCA
>JAYVBB010000810.1:0-2002 GCA_043750715.1 Pseudomonadota bacterium
CAAAACTGAACACTGGCGCACTGAACACTGAACACTTGTCCCCGATAGACGCCTTCGTCTGGCAGCGGCTCGTGAAGGAAAAGCTCGCGCCCCAGCCCGAGGCCGACCGCTACGCCCTCGCCCGCCGCGTCGCGCTGGACCTCACCGGCCTGCCGCCGAGCATCGCCGAAGTGGATACCTTCATCGCAGACAAAGAGCCGAAGGCTTACGAGCGTTTCGTGGACGCACAACTTGCCAAGCCCGGCTACGGCGAGCATTGGGCGCGGCTGTGGCTGGACCTCGCGCGGTATGCGGACAGCGCCGGTTACGCGGACGACCCCTCGCGCGTCATCTGGGCCTTCCGCGACTACGTCATCAACGCCTTCAACCGCAACCTGCCCTTCGACCAGTTCACCATCGAGCAGCTCGCCGCCGACCTGCTGGAGAACGCGACCGACGAGCACGCTCGAGCGCCAGGTCGTGGGGATGCTCCATCGCCTGGTTTACGAGCGGGACGACGAGTACTACGCGCAGTGGACGCAAAGCTTCACCAACTCGCTGGGCGTCTTCTGCTCGGGCGGCACGGTGGCCAACATCACGGCGCTTTGGGCGGCGCGGAACCAGCTGCTGTCGCCAAAAGGCTCGTTCGGCGGTGTCGCGGAAGACGGCGTCTTCGCCGGCCTCAAGGCCCACGGCTACGACGACCTGGCCGTACTGGTGTCGCGCCGCGGACACTATTCGATGCGGAAAGCGATGGATCTGCTCGGCCTCGGCCGGAAGAACCTGATCTCGATCCCCGTCGCGGGGAGTCACAAGGTCGACGTGGCCGCGATGCGCGCCAAGCTCGAAGAGCTGAAAAAGAAAAAGACGGGCGTCATGGCGATCGTCGGCATCGCCGGCACGACCGAGACGGGCAACGTCGATCCGCTCGACGGCTTGGCCGACCTAGCCGAGGAATTCGGCGTGTCGTTCCACGTCGATGCCGCTTGGGGTGGCCCGGCGCTCTTTTCGGAGCGCTACAAACACCTGCTCAAGGGCATCGAGCGCGCCGACTCCGTCACGATCGACGCGCACAAGCAGCTTTACGTGCCGATCGGCGCGGGGATGGTCGTTTTCAAAGACGTCCAGGCGCTCACGGCCGTCGAGCACCACGCCAATTACGTCATCCGAAAAGGCTCGCGCGACATCGGCAAGCACACGCTGGAGGGCACCCGCCCCGGCATGGCGATGCTCGTGCACTCCGCTCTCCGGATCATCGGCCGCCGGGGCTACGAACTCCTGATCGACCACGGCATCGGCAAGGCCGGTCAGTTCGCGAAGATGATCCACAACGGGCCGGAATTCGAGCTCGTCACCGAGCCCGAGCTCAACCTCCTGACCTATCGCTACGTGCCGCCGGCAGTGAAAACCGCGTTCCCCGGCATGTCCAACGCCGAGCGGGCCCAAATCAACGACGACCTGAACGAGCTCACGGAAGAGATCCAGAAAGAGCAGCGCGCCCGCGGCAAGACCTTCGTCTCGCGGACCCGGCTCGAGACCAAGTCCCATGACGACCACGTCTTGACCGTCTTCCGCGTCGTGCTGGCGAATCCGCTCACGACCCGCCAGATCCTGGCCGAGATCCTCGAAGAGCAAAAGGCCTACGGCGACCGCCTGGTCCAGACGGACGAGCGCTTCAAAAGCTTGCTGGCGTTGACGAGGAAGCTTTGATGGCTTTGCCCACGTTCAGCGGCCAGACCGCCGTGATGATCGACAACTACGACTCCTTCACGTTCAACCTGGTGCAGTACCTCCAGGAGCTCAAGATCAAAGTCGTGACGGTGCGGAACGACGAGAAAAAAGTCGACGAGCTGATCGCGATCAAGCCGACCTTCTTCATTCTGTCGCCCGGGCCGTCGGATCCGGATCATGCGGGCGTTTGCCTCGGGCTGCTGACTGCGGCCGCGAAGGCGAAAGCGCCGCTTTTCGGGGTGTGTCTGGGCATGCAGGCGATGGGCCAGGCATTTGGCGGGAAAGTCGTGCG
>JAYVBB010000811.1:0-3745 GCA_043750715.1 Pseudomonadota bacterium
TACTCCCCCAGGGGATTGGCGCCTAGGCCCGCAGCCGGCCCATCTTGCCGCGACGGAAGTCGTCGACGGCCTGCTGGATCTCCTCGGCCGTGTTCATTACGAACGGTCCGTAACCGACGACGGGCTCGGCGATCGGCTCGCCCGTGAGGACGAGGACCTTCGAAGCTGCGGTGGCTTCGAACTCCAGGGTGTCGCCGCCGGCCTCGAAAGATCCCAGCTCGGCCTTCCCTAGCGTTCGACCGTCGGGCAGCTTCAAGGCGCCATCCAGAACGAAGACGTTCGTCGTGTGCCCCGCGCTGACGTCGAGGCGTACCGGTTTCCCGGCATTCAACTTCAGGTCCCAAAGATTGACGGGCGTGTGGGTGCTCGCCGGCCCCTTGCGGCCCGCGAACTCGCCGGCGATCACGCGCAGCTGCCCGGCGCCACCGCCCAGCTCGACGCGCGGAATCTCGGCGTCGCGCAGTCCCTGATACTTTGGCTTGGTCATCTTGTGCTGCTTCGGCAAATTGACCCACAGCTGGATCATTTCGAATTCGCCCCCCGAACGCGCGAAGTCCTTACCGTGCATTTCTTCGTGCACGAGCCCGGAACCCGCCGTCATCCACTGAACGTCCCCCGGACCGATGTTACCGCCGCCCCCATGCGAATCGCGGTGCTCCACCTCGCCGGCGTAGACGATCGTCACGGTTTCGAAGCCCCGGTGCGGGTGCTCGCCGACGCCCCGCGTCTGATCACCAGCGGGGAAACGGTAAGGTTCGGCGTAATCCATCATGAGGAACGGTGACAGGGCCGCCGCGTCGTCGTGATAGGAAAAGATCGTCCGGACGGGAAAGCCGTCGCCGACCCAATGCGGCTCGCTGCCCTTTTGCGTGAACTTCAGTTTTTTCAATGCCAGCGGCCTCCTCCCCTAATCTTAAGGCGGGATCGACCTTTGGCAAGGCGTCGGCTCAGGCCCGGAGTCATTTATCAGCTATACTTCCGAATGGAGGAAATTACTCAGATGGGACTTCTGCCTCTGTTCATGATGTTTGCGCTCGGCAAGAACGTCGACCTGATCAAGCTGCAAACCGACGTGTACGTCGTGAGCCAGGTGAAGGAGCCATACCAGGCGAACTCGCTTCTCGTGGTTTCTGGAAATGACTACATCCTCGTCGATTCCAAGAACAACGAGGCGGACGCCGCGACGCTTTGGACCTGGATCAAGAAGCAGGACAAGAACGCCAAACTCACCGTCATCAGCAGTCATTTCCACGTCGACTCGACCGGAAGCAACGCGTACTACAAAGCGCAGGGCGCGAAAGTCATCACGTCCGACCGCACCAACCAGCTCCTTGAAAAGGACGGGCGGCCCCAGCAAAAGGGCAACGACACTTACCCGCTCGCCGACTCGCCGGCGCTGATGATCGGTAAAGAACTGGTGAACGTCATTTACCCCGGAGCGTCGCATGCTCCCGACGACGTGGTCGTCTACTTTCCCGACCGCGCGGTGCTCTTCGGATCCTGCATGACGAAGCCCGGCAAGGACCTGGGCTTTCTCGGCGACGCGGACCTCGCAAGCTGGCGGCTGGCGATGGATAAAGTCAAAGCCCTGCCGGCGAAGAAAGTCATTCCGGGTCATGGCTCCGACTATGACCCGGCGAACGTCACCAATACGATCAAGCTGCTAGACGACGCTTTGAAGGCGAAGAAGAAGTCCTGATCAGGACGGCACGCGCCGTCACTTCAAAGGATGCCTGGCCAGCTCAGCGATCGCCTCGGCAGTCGACTCGCGCAGCGAATCGGAGACGCCCTCTTCCGCGCGGTAAGTTTCCGCGAGCTTGAACTGGGCCATCGCGTCTTCGAGGCGGTCCTGCTCGGCGAGGCATTTACCGTAGTGCTGATGAACGAAGCCCAGCCGCTCGGACTCGCCGGCGAAGGCGGTAACCAGGCGCGCGAAGATGTGGTTCGCCGTCGCGTGCTTGCCCGCGTACTGGTAGGCGATGCCGGTGCGCATCCGCTGGGTCAGGAGGGCTTTGTAGTCGCCGCGCGCCACGGCGGCGACCGCCGCCATCTCGAGATAGCGCAGCGCTTTGGCCGGCTCGCGGAGAATCCGGTAGAGCTCTCCCAAGCGCCCGAAGATTTCGTGCCGCCGGCTGACCAATCCCCCGCGTTCGATCTTCCGCTCGAGCTCGCTCGCTTCCTCGCGGTGTTCGGCCGTCGGATCCTGGCGCAGGAACTCGGGGATACGCCCGAGCTTGGTCCGGCTGAAGTCCTTGGGTGCGGCGTTCAGATCCTTGCTCATGATGACGCTGCGGTAGTTGACGTCCTGCCACTGCGTTTCCTCGACGAGACGGTAGCCGAGCGAGGAGTACCAGTCGACGAGGTGGTAGGCCCATTCCGACGTGTCGATCGCGAGCTCTTTCGCTCCACCTGCCTTGGCGGAGTCTTCGGCTGCTTTGACGAGAGCCAGGCCGATGCCCTCGCCTTGGCGGACCGGATCGACGGCGAACTGGTGAAAGCTCGCGACGTCCGGGCGGTCGTACCAAGGACAGCCCTTGGTCTGCTTTTGATTTTCCAAAACGATCGTGCCGACCAGAACTCCTCCGTCCTCGGCGACGAAGCAGCGGCCTTTGCGGATGCGGTCGAGCGTGACCTCGTCTTCCTGGACCGTGGCGACGTATTTCATCCCGAGGTCGAGCAGGCGTTTGTACGCCGCGTGCAGGAGCTCGGTCACCCGCGGCACGGAGTCGGTCGAGCGGTACTCGCGAATGATCACGGCTTTAGTCCTCGAGAGAGTCCATGGCTCCGGAACCGGCGGCCGCCTGTCCCACCACCTGCTTCAGCTTGTGACGGAAGAGCGCGGCTTGCCAATAAGAAATCACGGCCGTCACGAGGATTCCGTGAGTCCAATGGCCGAACACGATGTGGGCCAGCACCGTCGACGGGCAGTGCAGGTTCAACATCACGACGCCCGAAAGCGAGGCGGCCGCCGCAATCCCAAGCTGCCAGCGGCGGTCGGGCACGGGGAGGAAGCGAAACACCGCGAACGTCAGGACGGTGCCGCTGACCAATCCCGTGAAGACGCCTTTGGAGATGCACGCCCCGGCATCCGTCCAGAAACGAACGAGCGAGCCGTGCGAGGTGAAGGGGTGGGCCCCCACGTGAACCAGACTCAGCGCCAAGCCGATGCCGACGGCGATGCGCCAAAGCAACGTGCGTTGCGTGGGAGAAAGGCGCGACGAAAGATAAAGCGAGATGAAGACGAACAAAACGGCGCCTAGGAGGCTGCTCTGCACGACGTAGAAAGTGTCGAGATCCTCGAGGTCGGGCCGGACTCCCAGCGCCAGGGCGACGCTGAATCCCACGACGACGGCGGCGACCAGGGCGGCACGGGCGCTTTGCCCCTGGGCCTTGCCGATATCCGTGGCTATGAAATCGATGACCTTGGTCATTTCAGCTCTTCTCTGAGTTTGACGTAGCTCCGATGCGCGCGGACTTTGACCGCACCCTCCGAAAGGCCGACCGTTTGGGCGATCTCCTGCATCGAGAGCCCCTCGACCCCATAGAGGTATACGATCGAGCGGTCGATCGGTTTCAGCGTCGAAAGCGCTTTTTCGAGGTCCTCGTTGTATTCGAACCTGAGGTCATGTGCCAGATTTTGCTCGGGAATTTCGTTTTCCAGCTCGTCCAGGCTGCCCTCCTGGCGCGACCCGAGCTTCCGCCAGTGGTCGATCAGGCAGCGGGAGGCGATCGTGAAGACCCAGGT
>JAYVBB010000812.1:0-3655 GCA_043750715.1 Pseudomonadota bacterium
GCCCTCGCCGGTCACGACGCCGGAAACGCCCGCGCCGGTCACGCCACCTCCGGCGACACCCACGCCTGCGACGCCGACTCCCGTCACGCCGACGCCCGAGCCCCCGCCGGTCGAGCTGCCGTCGGGCGAGCTGACTCTCAACAAAATTCTTTGTCCGGGCGGCGCCGAGATTCCGGCAAAGTCCGTGGTCTTCAAGAACGCCGGCGGAGTCGTCTCGATTACCGGTGACGACGAGCTGCGCCAGCGCTTGTTCGGCGGCGCCCCCTCACTCTCCCTCACAGTGAAAGACGGCAGCCTCGTCATGACGAGCTCCGATTCCCTGCCGGGTTACTGCGGCAACCAGAATCCCCTCACTCTGATTTTTGCGGCAGTGACGACGCCCGCGGTCTGCAAGAAGCGTTGGACGCCCGATGCCCGCACCGCCGCCGACCAGCCCAAAATCTTCGAGAACGAGCTGCGCTGGGCCGCCGACGCCTTGAAAAAGGGCGAGAACCGGGCGCTGGCGAACACCGTCGAGCTGAAGGGCGACTTTTCGGTGCGCGCCGAGTTCCAAAACTTCTCGCCGGGCGGACGCGGCGCCAACTTCCGCTTGAAACTCGAAGACAAGGACGACGCCAAGGTCTTCGCCTTCGCCATGGTCGGCAACAACTCCAACGGCGCGGGCCTGGGTCCGATGCTGATGGCGGCGATCACGAACGACGGGACCTTCTCGGAAGACAACAACGCGACGGTCGGTTCCCGCAGCCAGCCGAACGGCGCCTTCACGATCGTCAAGACGGGCAAGAACCTCAGCGTGACGGCGGAAACCGTCGACGGCAGGATCGAGCGCAAGACGGCGGCTAGCTATCTCTTCTCCGACGGCCGTTACCGGCTGAAGCTCGAGGCGGGCAACAACAGCAACCTCGCCAGCCTCGGCAACCCCACGGGGATCGCCTTCACCAGAGTCACGGTGAAGGACGGGGGCGGCACCGAGCTTTCAGGCTCGGACGCCTTCGTTTGCGACTCCCTCGGCAACTGACGCCTTCGGCGCGAACTGCGCCAGGCGTTCGGCGATCACCGGATCGTCCATCTCGATCTCGCCTTTGAGCATTTGCAGGCGGGGCCAGGATTTGTTCAGGAACCGCTCGGCTAGGTCGCGCCGGCTGGCGTCGGCTTCCGCGTCCCAGACCAGGCACTCGGACAGGGCGACGAGGGATTTGATCTCGACCAGGCGCTCGGCGTGCATGAGAGCCGGGCCGACGTTTTCCATCTTGATCAGGTCGCGGCTCAGGATCTTCACCATGCGGAGGAGATCGGACGACTTCACTTCCGAGATGGAGGCACGGACGTTCGTCTTGAGGAGGCGGAGCAGAATCGCGAACACCGCGGAGCTTTCCAGCTGGCGGGCGCGGTAGAGCTTCTTTCTGAGCGCGTCGCCCGCGCGGAGCGTCTGAACGCGTAGGCCGAGCGCCGTCTCGATGAAGCGGCGCGGCTGGCGGATCACGTCTTTCAACGTGTCCTTGACGCACATGAGCGCCTGGATTTGGGAGGTGCCTTCGTAGAGGGGCAGGATCAGGCTTTCGCGCACCCACCATTCGGCTCGGTATTCTTTGGTGTAGCCGTAACCGCCGTGCATCTGAAGGCCGGCGCGTGCCATGTCGACGCACTTCTCCGCGGTGTACCACTTGAGAAGCGGGGTCCAGCGGCGGACGCGCTTCTTGGCCTTCGCGACTCTCTTTTCGATGATCGCCCGATCCTCGTCCGACAAGTCCTTGCGGCGCTTCAGCTCCCGCTCGCCCTGGTACATGATCGATTGGTTGTAGCCGGCCTGGTAGCAGAGGCTCCGCGCCGCCTTGGTCTCCGTCTCCATGTCGAGCAGCCGCTCGGCGATCAGCTCATGGTGGGCGATGGGTTTTCCCCACGTCTTCCTCTGCGAGGCGAAATCCGCCGTCATGCGGAAGATCGCTTCCATGTAGCCCACGGCCTGGAACGACACCGCGATACGGGCGTCGTTCATCAGGTGCAGCATGTGCTGGAATCCCTTGCCGTTCTCGCCAAGAAGCAAAGCAAAGGAGCCGTCGAAGTTCAGCTCGCAGGTCGCCGAGCCGTGGAGACCGAGTTTTTCCTCGATCTTGTTGATCGTGTAATTGTTCTTGCCGTCCAGCTTCCGCATGCACAGGAAGAGGTTCAGGTTGTTGAGACCCTTAGCGCCCTTTTCGTTCATCGCGAGGACCAGCGCGATCTGGCCGCAGCCGTTGCTGATGAAGCGTTTGGCTCCGTGAATGCGCCAGGTGCCGTCGGCTTGCTGCTCTCCGTAAGTCCGGAGCGCCGCGAGGTCGCTCCCCGCGTCGGCTTCCGTCAGCGCCATGCAGCCGGACCATTCGCCCGACGTGATGCGGGGCAGGACTTCGTTCTTGATCTCGGGCGAGCCGAACTTCTCGATGATGTGGCCGACGGCCGAAAACCAGCAGATGTTCAGGCCGGTCGACGGGCAGGCGCGCATGATGAGCTCGTTGGCGCACGCTTCGAAGAGGAACGGCACGCCGAGGCCGCCGTATTGCGTGCCGACGCCGAGGCTCGCACAGCCGAACTCGAGGAGCTTCTGGATGTTGCTCGTCAGAGTCGGAGGGAGCGTCACCTCGCCGTCCACCAGCGTGATGTCTTCCTTTTCGATCTGGGCGGCATTGGCTGCGAGCTCGGTCCCGGAGATTTCGCCCAGGGAGTCGAGGACCGACAGGGTCTGCTCCCGCAGCTCGTTGGGAGTCGTGACAGCCAGCGCCGCCTTCTCGTCTTCCGAGAGGCCGGCGAAGAGCGCCGCGAAGTCGACCCGTTGGGTCATCTGGAATTTGATGTCGGGATTGTCTTGGTAGAAGTTCTGTTTTTTCAGCATGGCGGCAGTATAGTGGATTTATTGGCCCTTTCAAGGATAGAATGGGACGATGCGCATCCCACATCTAGCTATTTTTGCTGCGTTTCTTGGAGTTTCCCCGGTCGTCCTGGCGCGCCCGAGCGAATACCGCACGAACATGCGCGAGGCCTGCCGGCAGGCCGTGGCCGGCGGCTACCTCAAGCAGTACGACGAGAGGGAAAAGCTAAGAACGTACGTCAAGAGCCTGAAAGAGCAGGTCGAGGCGACGGCAACAGCCGCAAAAAAAGCGAAGAAGGCGTTCGAGGCCGCGAAGGCCGCCGCCGAGAAGCAAACCTTCGAGCTGGCGCTGGCGCAGAAGCGTGATGAGACGGCGATGACTCTGCAGACCCTCGAGACCCAACGCAAAGACTATGAGGACCTCCAGGCCGAGGCGGAGAAGACGCTCGCCAAGGCAACCGAGAACGAGGAAGCGCTGAAGAAGCTGATCGTCAAAGTCTTCGTCTTCGAGCGCCTCGAGGACCGCCCCGACGGCGGCTATCCGATTCATCTGGCTTATAAATCCGCTTGCCCCAAGTTCCGGCACCTGTGCCCGCTGCCGCGCGAGGATGCCGAGAAGCTGACGCAGATCGAGGTCGACGGCGAGGCGCCGGACGCCTGCGTCCACTACGCAAGTCTCTCAAAAATCCGGTGAAACCTTCGTCCCAGGTCGGGTAGAGTCCCTCGATGCGCAATCGTCCGCGAAACCTCGTCCTCTGGGCCCTGACGTCCCTACTTCTAGGTGCGCCTGCCTTGGCGTCGCCGCTGGCG
>JAYVBB010000813.1:0-2220 GCA_043750715.1 Pseudomonadota bacterium
AATCCGCCGGTAGAGATCCAGGTTTTCGGGGGTTGGGCCTCGGCAAAACCCTGCAGGCGATTACGGTGCTTTCCGGCAAGTCCCTGGTCGTCTGCCCGACGAGCGTGCTGCAAAACTGGCAGCGCGAGCTCGCGCGCTTTCGCCCGAACCTCCAAGTCGAGGTGTTCCACGGGCCGAACCGAGTTCTCAATCCCGCCGCCGACGTCATCCTTACGACTTATGCGGTGCTGCGGCTCGACGTAGATGCTTTGGCTGCCTTACCGCGCGACGTCGTCGTCCTGGACGAAGCGCAGATGATCAAGAATCCGCAGTCGCAGGCTTTCAAAGCGGCGGCGCGCCTCCCGGGAACGTTCCGCGTCGCCCTGAGCGGCACGCCGGTGGAAAACCGGCTGGAAGAACTTTGGGCTTTGATGCAGTTTTTGAATCCGGGGCTGCTGGGCGATCTCGCGAGCTTCAGGGACCGCTTCTCCCGCCGTATCGCCGCGGCCGAAGCCGGTGCCGCCGAGCGCCTGCGCCGCCTCGTCCGGCCGTTTCTGCTCCGGCGCCTCAAGCGCGAAGTCGCCCCGGAGCTCCCGCCACGCACCGAAGTGGTCCGCCACGTCGAGCTGAGCACCGCGGAGAGAACGCAGTACGACGTCGTCCGCGCGGCGGCGCGCAAGGACGTCGTGGCCAAGCTCGGCCAAGGCGCCGGCATGCTCGACGCCCTGGAAGCCTTACTTCGCCTGCGTCAGGCGTGCTGCCATGCGGCTCTGCTGCCGGGCGGCACCGCCAAGACGTCGTCCAAGCTGGAGCTCCTGACCTCCCTCGTCGCGGAAGCGGCGGCGGAAGGGCACAAGACTCTCGTCTTCTCGCAGTGGACGAGCCTGCTCGACCTCTGCGAGCCGGCTCTCCAGGCGGCGGGCGTGACGTTTACGCGTCTCGACGGCACGACCCGGGACCGCGCGGCCGTCGTCGACGCGTTCCAGGCGGAAGGCGGCCCGTCCGTGCTGCTCCTCTCCCTCAAAGCCGGCGGCGTCGGCTTAAACCTCACCGCCGCCGATCACGTGGTCATTCTCGACCCGTGGTGGAACCCTGCCGCGGAAGACCAGGCTGCCGACCGGGCCCACCGCATCGGCCAGGACAAGCCCGTGCTGGTCCAGCGCCTTGTCGCGCTCGACACCGTCGAGGAAAAAATCCTCGCCCTCCAGGAAAAAAAGCGCGAGCTCGCCGCCGTAGCCTTCGGCCAGGGCGCCGGAGCGAGCCTCACGCGGGACGATCTGCTGGCGCTTCTCGACTGACTAGAGCGAGCGCGACCAGAACACCATCAGATTGTCTTTCTTTTCGACCTTGCCGTTCGGAAGGATCGTCGGCCAGTTGTAGACGATCTCGATCGACGTCTTGACGAAGCCGTCCCGCTCGAAAATGCGCTCGGGCGACTTGTAATCGGCGGGCCGCAAAGGATGGTCGTCGGGGCGCTTCACCACCGCAAGGCAGACGTTCCGGTAACCCCATTGGCGCGCGCGGTGCTCGCGTTCGCGGTAGATCATTTCGGCGATGCCGCGGCCCCGGTAGGCCTTTTTCACGATGATCTCGGCGTAGTAATAAAAGGTCTTGGGATCGTGGCCGCGCGCCTCGAAGCGTTCCGGGGCTTCGGCGACGATGTCGGAGCTCGAGTCCAGCGGAGTCGCCGTGGCGACGGCTGCAAGCTTGTCGCCCTCCAGCACGCGGATGAGCATCGCACGGGGCTCCTTCGCGTAGCCCTCGAGGTATTTCTCCTCGTAGGCCATGTTCCCTTCGTATAGGTAAGGGAACTCGCGGAAGCCTTCGATCCGCATCGTCGCGACGTCTTTGACGTACGGAATGATTTCCTGGCCCAAGTGGGTTTCGAAGCGAAGAGCGCTCAAGCGGGGTTCCTTGCCGATTCGGCGAAGCGCCGTTGCACGACCAGCAAAGTCCGGTCGTCCGGCTCTTTGACACCGGCCTGAAGTTTCAGGACCTGCGCCTCGAGCACTTCCAGCGAGCGGTCGGTGTCGAGCTGCTCGTCGAAGTAGTCTAGCACGGCGTTGACTCCCGGCTGGCCGTCAATTACGCCGTCGGTACCCGCCATCAGGAGGTCGAGGTGGTCGAGCGGGACGGGGGCGTGGCCGATTTCCAGCTCGGGAGAGACGCCTAAGGGGCCGGACGACAAGGGCAGGTGCATCGCCCCTTCCCGGGTCATGGTAAAGAAGCCCGAACCGCCGG
>JAYVBB010000814.1:0-2193 GCA_043750715.1 Pseudomonadota bacterium
GGACCTCATGGGTCTCTACCAGGCGCGCGGCGCCAACCTGGTCGTCGAGTACGTCGACCCGCAGACGAATCCGACCAAGGCGATGGCGGAGAAAGTCACCGAAGGCAACACGGCCATCTTCCGCTTCGGCAAACAGGAAAAACGCCTGTCGACGTTCAACGAAGAGAAAGTCACCAACGCTTTCGTCAACGTCCTCAAGGACAAGTCGAAAAAGGTCTACTTCACCAAGGGCCACGGAGAAGGCCAACTGAAGGCTACCGACGGACCGGGCTTCAGCACGGTCGCGGCCGACCTCGAGAACAACAAGAACACGGTCGAAGAGCTGTCGCTGCTCGAGACGGCCAAGGTTCCGGATGACGCGGATACCGTCGTCATCGCCGGGCCGAAATACGAATTCAAGGAAGAGGAGACCCGGATCCTCGAGGACTACCTGAAACGGGGTGGCTCGCTCCTCGTCATGGCGGGCGCCCTGACGACCACCGACTCGCTCAACCATCTCCTCGAGAAATTCGGCGTGAAGTTCGAATCGGACCTTTTGATTCTGCCTCCTAATGACGTCGCGGCGCAGATGATCGGGCAGAACAACGCCGTCGTCACCGGCTTCGATGACGTCAATCCGGTTACCAAAGACTTTGCACGCCAGTCCGGTGTCGCGCTGGTCATGCACAACTCGCGCTCGCTCGCGGAAGTGAAGGACAACCCGAACAAGCTCAAAGTCACGCTGACCGGCAAGACCCAAGACAAGATCATCAAAGTGCGTAACGTCAAGGACTCCACCGACCTCGAAAATCTGACCGAGGACCGCTGGGAAATGGGAGCCTTCCCGGTCATTGCCGTAGCGAACGGCAAAACCCAGGCCCTGGCGACGGCTGACGCCTCGAAAGCGGGCCAGGATCCGCAGTCAGACGCCCCCAAGGACACCGCCGTCGGCTCGAAGGAAACCCGCCTCGTGGTCGTGGGTTCGGTCGATTTCGCGGCGAACGTCGGCGCCCAGGCCGCCGAGCACCGCGACATGTTCATGAACATCATGAACTACCTGACTCAGGACGAGGACTTCATCTCGATCCGGCCGAAGGATCCGACCAAGAGCTCGCTCGACATCGCGTCGGGCCGTAGCCAGCTGACGCTGCTCGTACTCGCCTTCATCTATCCGTTCTTCTTCCTCGGCGCCGGTACGTTCGCATGGCTCAAAAGGAGAAGGGCATGAAGCAGCTCAAGACTGCCGGCATTCTGGCCGCCGTTCTGCTGAGCCTGGGCGGCCTCGCCACCTGGGACGAATGGAAGACGAAGAGGGACCAGGAAGCCGAGAAGACCCAGAACCGCTTCGCCGAGATCAAGCCTGAGGACGTCATCGAGCTCGACTACGTGAGCAAGGCGGCGACCCCCGAGGATGGGGCGGAGAAGACCGACGAGCCGGCGAAGGCGGACGGCCTGGTCGACGTCAGCGCGGTGAAGAAGGACGGCGTCTGGCGCCTGACCAAACCGGTCGACGTGCTGGCCGACGTCCAGTCGATCGATGGCCTCGTGAAGACCATCGCCGAATACTCGTACGCCAAAGTCATCACGTCGTCGCGCGACCAGTGGGGCGAATTCGGCCTGCTCGAGCCGACGCGCCACGTGACGCTGCGCACCGGCGGCGACAATCCGAAGACGCTGACCGTCTACTTCGGCTCCAAGTCGCCGATCGGCTACAACGTCTACCTGCGCACCAGTCTGGACGACCGCGTTCTGATAGGCAGCCAGCACGTCCTGACTTCGACGAGCAAACAGCTCAACGATTTCCGCGACAAGAAACTGCTGCAGATCGAAGAGCAAAAGCTCAAGAACCTGACGTACGTCCACAAGGGCGAACCCGCCGTCGAAATCGCGAAGACCGACGGCAAATTCCAGATCGTCATGCCCGAGGCGTTGGAAGCCGACGGCGCCGCGGTCCGCGACTTCGTCGACGACCTGAACGCCATCAAAGTCGCCAACTTCCTCGACCAGCCCGACGAGGCGACGAAAAAGGTGCTTGCGACGCCGGACTACCAGATCACCTGGCAGCACGAGACCGGCGAGGCGTCGACCCTCAAGGTCGCCGAAAAGGATGGCAAGCTGCTCGCCGCTTTCGACCCGAATCAGCGGGTCTACCTCCTCCCTGACGACTACAAGGCCCGGATCGCGAAGGACCTGAACCATTTCCGGAACCGCCGC